>NZ_JBXAYJ010000002.1:0-305613 GCF_056782215.1 Dellaglioa sp. CoH-55-MRSF-6 | reverse complement strand
GTACAAGATAGCTATTATGATAATCAGTCAGATGAAGAAGTCAAAAGGTCAGATGCAAGTTATCAATTTCCATCACTTGATTTATTACCAGATCCTATTTTAGAAAATGCTGGTGAATTAGATGATTGGGTACTTTCTCAAATTGATGTATTAAATAATACATTGGAAGCATTCCATGTTAATGCAGAAGTTGATGGCTGGACAGTTGGGCCAACGGTGACCCAATTTGAAGTATCATTAGCTGCTGGTGTTAAGGTAAGTAAGATTACCAACCTTGTTGATGACTTGAAACTAGCGCTTGCTGCAAAAGATATCCGTGTAGAGGCGCCAATTCCTGGACGTAGTAGTGTTGGAATTGAAATACCTAATTTAAAATCAAGACCAGTCCTTCTCTCGGAAGTATTGAGATCTCCAGTGTTTATAGAAAATAAATCACCATTGACGGTGGCGTTAGGTGTCGATTTATTTGGTGAAGCACAAGTAACTAACTTACAAAAAATGCCGCATGGATTAATTGCTGGTGCTACAGGGTCTGGTAAGTCAGTTTTTATCAATAGTTTATTAGTTTCTATTTTATATAAGGCAACACCAAACGAAGTTAAATTGTTATTGATTGATCCTAAAGCTGTCGAATTAGCGCCATATCATGATATTCCTCATTTATTAGCACCTGTTATATCAGATGCAAAAGCAGCTTCGGCAGCTTTGAAATGGGCTGTTGATGAAATGGAAGAACGCTATCAAAAATTAGCTGCAGCTGGAGCTAAAAATATTGGTAACTTTAATCAAAAAGCAGAAGCTAATGGCGATTTTGGCCTAAAGATGCCGTATATTTTAATTATTATTGATGAATTAGCTGATTTAATGATGGTTGCTTCAAATGAAGTTCAAGAATATATTGCAAGAATTACACAAAAAGCTAGAGCAGCAGGAATTCATTTAATTCTGGCTACACAACGACCAAGTGTTGATGTTGTTACGGGTACAATTAAAAATAATATTCCAACTCGAATTGCATTTATGGTTTCTAGTCAAATTGACTCGAGAACTATCTTGGATACGGCCGGTGCTGAAAAATTACTTGGACGAGGCGATATGCTCTATCTAGGTAATGGATCAAGTCAGGCTGTTAGGTTACAAGGAACGTATATAGAAGATGAAGTAGATTTAATTACAGATTTTGTTAGAACTCAAGGAAAGCCAAGATATGCATTTAATCCAGATGGACTGAAAAAAATGGCAGATCAAAATGAACAACAAGATGATTTATTGCCAGGTATTTTAGATTTTATTGCGCACGAACAAACCATTTCAACTTCTAAATTACAGCGCGTCTTTTCAATTGGGTATAATAGAGCTGCCAATATTATTGACGAACTTGAAAATCAGCAACATATCTCACATGCTAAGGGGTCGAAACCTCGAGATGTGTATTTAAATGAAGATGAACTCAGACGGATGAGAGAAGAATTTTAACGACAAACTGAATATTAACTCATTTTATGGTAAAATTATGAATGAATAATGTCAGAAAAGGGGATAATGATGAATAACCAAAAAGTATATTATTTTGTAGGAATAAAAGGCTCAGGGATGAGTTCTTTAGCATTAATTTTACACGATCAAGGATTTAAGGTTGAAGGCTCTGATATTGACCAATATACATTCACACAACGTGGATTAGAATTAGCTAATATTAAGGTTTATTCATTTGATGAAAAAAATATCCATGAAGGTTTGACTGTAATTGCGGGAAATGCATTTACAGCGGATCATCCTGAACTTAAAAAGGCACGTGAAATGGGATTAGATATTGTCAGTTATCCTGAAATGTTAAGTCGATTAATGGAAGGTTACACAAGTATTGGTGTTGCCGGCTCTCATGGTAAAACAAGTACAACAGGATTGCTTGCACATGTCTTAAGTGGTATTGCACCAACGAGTTACTTAATTGGGGATGGTACTGGTAAAGGAAAACCTGATGCAAGATTCTTTGTTTATGAAGCAGATGAATACCGTCGACATTTTGTTGCCTATCACCCAGATTATTCAATTATGACTAATATTGATTTTGATCATCCAGATTATTTTACTGGTATTGATGACGTTTTTGATTCATTTGAAACAGTTGCAAAACAAACCAAAAAAGGAATATTTGCTTGGGGAGATGATCCTTTACTCCGTAAAATAAAAGCTGATGTTCCAATTTATTATTATGGTACAAAGGATTCTGATGATTTCCAAGCTCGTGATATAAAACGAACAACTAAAGGTTCTGAATTCGATGTTTATTATCACGATACATCATTAGGTCATTACCAAATTCCAATTTTTGGTGAACATAATATCTTAAATAGTTTGGCCGTTATTGCTGTTTCGTATTTTGAAAAAGTTGATTTAGAAGAAATTGCAAGTGAATTATTAAGTTTTAAAGGGGTTAAACGCCGGTTTAGCGAAAAGTATATTGGTGATATGACAATTATTGATGATTACGCACATCATCCATCAGAAATTAAAGCAACAATTGATGCTGCTCGTCAAAAATATCCTGATAAAGAATTAATTGCGGTCTTCCAACCACATACGTTTAGTAGAACTATTGCGTTGATGGATGATTTTGCAATTAGTTTGAATCTTGCCGATAAGGTTTATTTAACGGATATTTTCAGTTCTGCTCGTGAAACATCAGGTAATGTTTCTAGTGAAGATCTTGGTGCAAAGATTGTTAAGGGTGGCGAGATTATCAAACTTGATAATCTTTCGCCATTACTTGATTACAATAATGCAGTTGTTATTTTTATGGGCGCTGGAGATGTCCAAAAATATGAATATGCATATGAAGAATTATTGAGTAATTTAAGTTTTAAAAATAATTAGTTGCTGAAAAAGAAATGATTTTCGAATCATTTCTTTTTTATTACTTAATTTTTTTTTACGAAAAGTGAAAATTCTTGATAATTTTACATGATTTGGTACACTTGTCCTTATACATACAAGGGGTTATCCTTTAAAAAGGTTAATGCTGTATGAGGTTAAAAGTCATGTTGTATTCTGATTAAAATAAGTAGTATTGCTCTAACTTATTTCATTTTATTAAATTAGTTGTAATAGGTTTTAGTGTATTAATCACAATATTTTAAACATGATTTCTTAATTAACAAGGAGGAAAATAAGATGGATAATCAAAATAGCGTTATTATTAATGAAAAAGATGGATTAAATCATTTTTTAGCAAAATTATATGGGTATATGGCGCTTGCAGTTGGCGTTTCAGCTGTCACAGCATTTTTAACATTGACAGTATTTCAAAAATTAGTTTATGGCTTTATGGCAGAACATTCATGGTCAATTTGGGCATTATTTATTGTCCAATTGGTGGTTGTCTTAAATATTAACGTAAAGGCATCAAGGGCACCATTTGTAACATTTGCTTTATTGATGGGGTATTCTGTACTTGAGGGCGTAACGTTGTCGTTGATTATATCAATGTATTCAGTCGGGAATATCATTGCTGCATTTGCCGCAAGTTCGGCTGTATTCGTTACGATGACCATTTTAGGAAATGTTACTAAACGAGATTTAACTAAATTAGGCACACAGGCATTAGCAGCTTTGGTTGGACTAATTGTTGCTTCATTTGTAAATTTATTCTTACAAAGTGAACTTATTAATTACGTATTCTCATATATCGCTGTGATTATTTTCACCATTTTAACAGCGTGGGACACACAAAAATTAAGACAAGTATTTTTACAACGAGATAGCAATGTTTCAGTTTCTAACTTAGCTATGACAGGTGCACTAATGTTATATCTTGATTTTATTAATTTATTCATTTCATTCTTACAAATCTTTGGTTACGGTGGTAGAGATTAGTAATTCATAAATAAGAAGGTTAAACCTCCAAGTTAAGGATTTATAACTTGGGGGTTTTTATTACTTTATTGAGTTATTAGCGTATTCATTATTAATCACGGCTGATGTTTGGTAAAATAGAGATAGAGATTTTCAAAGGAGACGGATATTAAATGACTAATACTAATGAGAAACTACTATTGATTGATGGAAACAGTATTGCCTATCGTGCATTTTTTGCATTGTACCAATCTGTAGATAGATTTACAAACCAAGCTGGGTTACATACAAATGCATTATATGGGTTTAATAATATGTTGAATGTCATATTAGATACCGAAAAACCGACACATGTATTAGTTGCATTTGATGCAGGAAAGACAACATTTAGAACTAAAAAATATGATAATTACAAGGCCGGTAGATCAAAAACACCGCCAGAACTAAAAGAACAAATGCCATATTTTAGAGAATTACTAGCAGGATACGGCATTAAAACTTACGAATTAATTGATTTTGAAGCAGATGACATTATAGGCACAATGGCAAAAAAAGGTGAAGAAGCTGGATATAATGTGACTATTGTGACTGGAGATCGAGATTTAACACAATTAACAACCGATAAAGTAACAGTTTCTGTCACAAAAAAAGGCGTTAGTGAAATCGAAAAATTTACACCAGAGCATGTAATGGAAAAATTTGGATTAACACCATTGCAAATTATTGATATGAAGGGATTAGTTGGCGATACGTCAGATAATTATCCCGGTGTTACTAAAGTTGGTGAGAAGACTGCAATTAAATTATTAACAGAATATGACTCAATGGAGAATCTTTACGAAAATATTGATCAATTAAAGAAAAGTAAAATGAAAGAGCATTTAATTGAAGATAAAGATCAAGCATTTATGAGCAAAGATTTAGCCAGAATTCGACAAGATGCACCTATCACAATCGATTTTCCTGATACAAAATGGGATGGAAAAGACTTAGATAAGTTAGTTGCTTTCTATGAAAAAATGGATTTTAAAAAATTTTTAAGTCAATTAAATTTAAATTCAGCATCAGATAGTGTAGAAATGAATTTATTTCCAGAACCTAAAAAGACAGATTATAAAGTATTAACTAGTGATAATTTAGATGAATTATCTAAATTATCACAACCAATTTCTTTTTATTTAGAGATGTTGGAAGATAATTATCATACAGCAGATTTTGATGGATTTGCGATAGGTGATGGCAATCAATTTTTCGTAACACGAGATGTTGATTTGTTAAAATCTAAAACTTTAGTTTCAATTCTTTCAAATGATAAAATTAAAAAGAATGTATTTAATTTTAAACGTAATTATGTAGCATTGAACCGATTGGACATTCAACTTGCAGGAACTGAATTCGATCTTTTGTTGGCTTCATATTTGTTAGATACAAGTGATAATAGTAATGATCTTAGTAAAGTTGCACAGAAACATGATTACTATGACGTTAAGTCTGATGAAGAGGTATATGGTAAAGGCGTTAAACGTGCAATTCCAGAAGATGATGATATTTTCTTTAGTCATATGGCATCGAAAGTTGACGCCTTAAATCTTTTGAAAGAACCATTAATGGCCGGATTAGTTGATCATGAGCAAATGGATTTGTACACGGATATGGAACTTCCTCTTTCACTTGTATTAGCCAAGATGGAAATTCAAGGCATTAATGTGGATGCCGATAGATTGAAGATTATGAAAAAGGAATTTTCAACTATTTTAAGTGATATGGAAACTAAAATTTATAGTGAAGCTGGTGAAGAATTTAATATTAATTCACCAAAACAATTAGGCGTTATTTTATTTGAAAAATTAAAATTACCTGTTGTTAAAAAAACTAAAACAGGTTACTCAACTGCAGTTGATGTTTTAGAACAACTTAGTACAATAGCTCCAATTGCAGATTTAATTTTAAAATATCGACAAATTGCAAAAATTCAATCAACGTATGTTGAAGGATTATTAAAAGTTAGACATGAAGATAAGAAAGTTCATACAAGATACCTACAAACACTGACAGCGACAGGCCGATTATCATCTGTAGATCCTAATCTACAAAATATTCCGGTCCGCGTTCCTGAAGGTAAGAAAATTAGACAAGCATTTATACCTGAACATAAGGGATGGAAAATATTCTCATCTGACTATTCACAAATTGAGTTGCGTGTTTTGGCCCATATTGCGCATGATGCTAATATGCAAGAAGCTTTTAAAGAAGGAATCGATATCCATGCTAATACAGCAATGAAAATTTTTAGTTTAGAATCGCCAGATGACGTGACGTCAAATATGCGTCGAACAGCTAAGGCAGTCAATTTTGGGATTGTTTATGGTATTAGTGATTATGGATTGTCACAAAATATTGGGATTACTAGAAAACAAGCACAAACATTTATTGATACTTATTTAAATGAATTTACAGGCGTTAAGAACTACATGGAAAGCGTTGTGCGTGAAGCTAAAGATAAGGGCTATGTTGAAACATTATTCCATCGTCGTCGTTATTTACCAGATATTAACAGTCGAAACTTTAATTTACGTTCTTTTGCTGAAAGAACTGCAATGAATACCCCAATTCAAGGTAGTGCTGCGGATATTATTAAAGTAGCGATGATTAATATGAACAAAATGTTAGAAGAAGAACATTTACAAGCCAAAATGTTATTACAAGTACATGATGAATTAATTTTTGAAGCACCTGAAGAAGAAATTGCTATCTTGCAAAAGAAAGTTCCTGAAGTTATGGACGCTGCTGTTTCTTTAGAGGTTCCTTTAAAAGTTGAGAGTGCGTTTGGTGATAGTTGGTTTGATACTAAATAAAAAGTGGTTGGGGGTAATTATATGCCAGAATTACCAGAAGTTGAAACGGTTCGAAGAGGTCTTAGTCAATTAGTTATAGGTAAGACAATTAAATCAATTGATGTTTTATGGCCTAAAATTGTATCTGGGGATGTACTAGATTTTAAGCGTGAATTAGAAGGTAGAAAGATTGAATCAATCGATAGACTGGGTAAATACTTACTTTTTCGTTTTGATAGTAAAATGACAATGGTTTCTCATTTAAGAATGGAAGGCAAATATTTTGTCCGTGGATCAGATGAACCAATTGAAAAACATTCCCACGTCATATTTCATTTAACTGATGGGCAAGATTTAAGATACAATGATGTTCGTAAGTTTGGACGCATGCAACTAATCCCCACAGGTCGAGAACGTGAACTTTCGGGACTTAAGAAGCTAGGACCAGAACCGACAGAAGATGATTTTAAGCTCAGTTATTTCAAAAAATATTTATCTCGTAAGCATATGGCAATCAAGCCTGTGTTATTAAATCAAGAAGCGGTTGCTGGTCTTGGAAATATTTATGTTGATGAAGTTTTATGGATGAGTAAAATTAATCCGGAACAGCCAGCAAATTTAATTTCTGATAGGAAATTAGCTATATTACGTAAAAATATTATTCTTGAGCTAGCCACTGCGGTACAAGCTGGTGGAACAACAATTAGATCCTATACGGGTGCGTTTGGTGAGACGGGTTTGTTCCAATTTGATTTGAATGTCTATGGTCAAACAGGAAAACCATGTCCTAGATGCGGAGCGCCTATTGTTAAAATAAAAGTGGCACAACGAGGGACACACTACTGTCCACATTGCCAACCGTTAAAGGAAGTTTAAAAATGACTTATATTCTTGGACTAACTGGTGGCATAGCAACAGGTAAATCAACAGTTAGTCGTATTTTTAGAGAAGAAAATATCACAGTTATTGATGCAGACGTTATTGCGAGACAAGCTGTTGAACCAGAATCTGTAACATTAAAAATAATCATTCAAACATTTGGTGAAAAATATTTATCATTAACCGGGAATTTGAATCGAAAAGAGTTAGGTCAGCTAGTTTTTAATGATGCAACAGAGTTAAAAAAATTGAACGGCATTATGGTTCCTGCTATTAGAAAAGAAATCTTGTCACAAATAGAAGTCCAAAAAAAATTAGGTAGCCAGTTAATTATTTTGGATATGCCTTTATTATTTGAGCAAAACTACCAATTACTTTGTGATGCAGTAATGGTTATCTATGTACCTGAAACAGCACAATTAGAACGTTTAATGAAGCGGGATGAATTGTCTTTAGATGAGGCGATGTTAAGGGTTAAAGCACAATGGCCCATTCAAAAGAAAAAAGATTTAGCAGATTTTGTAATAGATAATTCAACAACGGTTGCCGTTACAAGGGTTCAAGTGCTAAACTGGCTTAGTAATCAAATTAATGGTTAAATAATGTAAATAAAAAATAATGAGGTGTCACAATGAAATGTCCACATTGCCAACATAATGGCTCTCGAGTCGTTGACAGTCGACCAACAGATGAAGGTCGCGTTATCAGACGACGTCGTGAATGTGAAAATTGTGAATTTAGATTCACAACATTTGAACGAGTTGAAGCTACACCACTACTTGTTATTAAAAAAAATGGAACACGTGAAGAATTTAATCGTGAAAAGATTCTTAAAGGTATTATCAGTTCTGCTGAGAAAAGACCAGTTTCAATGAAAGCTATCACTCATCTTGTGGATCAAGTGGAAAATAATGTTAGAGCATTAGGTGAAAATGAAATTTCTAGCCAACTAATTGGTGAATATGTTATGGGATTATTGGCTGATGTAGATGAAATTGCGTACATTAGATTTGCTAGTGTTTATCGCCAATTTAAAGATATGAGTGTTTTCTTAAAAGAATTAAATGAAATGATGGCTCGTGATAAAACACCTACAGATAAACCGGATTTGAAGGAATGATAATCAATGATTGATATATGCGGAAATATGAGTCCGAAAGACGGTTATGTCGTTTTAATGGATGAAAAAGTTACAAATGATGATATTGAACGACTAGACTACTTGTATCAACCTGTTATGGGTGTGATTGCGAGTGGTCTATTTGCTCTATTGAAAGGTGAGGCAGGTCAAAATCCACAATTATCTAATCGAAAGATGCATAGTGAATTACTTGCATTACTAAATATTGACATAGCAATGTTTTATGAAGCAAGAAGTGCCCTTGAAGCTTTAGGGCTTTTGAAGAGCTTTGAAAAAGAGGATGCAATAGGAAAAGTTGTTGTCTATCAATTGCGTCGACCTTTGCAAGCAACTGATTTTTTTACAGATGATTTACTAAGCACTTTACTCTGGGAATCGATTGGTGATGGTAGGTACAAAGAAATTACCACTCGATTTGCGTTACCAATTTTAAAATTAGATGGCTTCAAAGAAACATCTAAAAGTTTCTTAGATGTTTTCCAAGTTAATCAAGATCATTTGTCTAATAAACCTGATATTATTTCTGAAAGTAAAAAAGTTTTTTCAACGGACAAGAAGATACCGAAAAAGTTAGTTGAGTCAGGTAGTATTGAGTCATTTGATTTTAAATTTTTTATTGAACTACTGGAAAAGAGTTTCGTTTCTTTGGATAATATCAATGAACAGCGGGATTTAATTATTTCAGAGCATCTCTTGTATGGTATTGATGAAATCGAAATGGCCCAATTTATTGGAGATTCAGCTGACTTATCAACAAATGAAGTTGATTATAATTCATTCAAGCAACATATTGCTCACAAATATAATCAACAAATTAAACTGAAAAAACAAGAAGATTTAACAAGTAGTGATAATAAAAAGGTTAATATGAAATCTGTTGAAACGCTAAAAAAAGTTGGTTTTTCTGAAGAGGATTCGCAGTTAATTCTTGCGAGTGAAGCCTATAAACCTTTTGATTTTTTGAAATCGTTAAAAGAAAGCAAGGGTGGATATGTCACTGACAGTGAAGCATATCTGTTACAGCAACTTATTCAACGACAGATATTTTCTAATTCAGTCATTAATATTCTGATTCATTACATTTTGATTGACCGTGATTTATCAACACTTAATAAATCGTTTGTCGATACTATGGCTAATGATTGGTCACAGCAAAAAGTGAAGACACCTGAAGAAGCCATTAATCAGGTTCGACAATTTAACAATAAAAAGACTGAAACTAAGGCGTCAAACCAACGACAAAGAAAAATAATTAAAAAAGAGACATTGCCTGATTGGGCTAAAGATGACTATCAAGCACCAAAAGTGGATGTAAAAGTTGATAAGGATGAACTAAAAAGACAACTTGCTGAATTTAATAAAACAGCACCCAAAGGAGGAAAATGATGGAAGATTTAGGGACAGAAATCAAAAAATTTCTTGAAAAGGACAACCTGAGTGAAAGATATCCTAATGTTAATTATCGTGATTTAATGAGAAAAGTTTATGAAGATTCAGATGTCATCGCTTTTTTAGATAGAAATAAAGCTGAATTAACAGAGGATAGTATTCGACGCGCTGATGCAAAATTGTATGAATTCTTATCTGAAAAAAATAAAATTATTCTTGGTAAAGGAATGATAGCACCAGGTTATAAGCCACAATTGGTTTTGAATAATCATATGATTGATGTTTCCTATGTACCAACAGATTCTTTTATCGAGGCTCAAAAAAGTAGAGCATTAGCTAAGCGAGTTAAATCAATGAGTATGTCTAAAGATATCAAAAACGCGACTATGAATGGCTTTGATATGGATGAACGTGGGGATGCACTTAGCCAGAGTTTAAAATTTATAACAACATTTGTTGATAGTCCTAAATCTTATCACCAAGCAATGTATTTTTATGGTAGCTTTGGCGTTGGTAAAACATATCTTTTAGGTGCTATGGCCAATGAATTAGCAAGTCGAGGATACCAAACGACTTTAATGCATTTCCCTAGTTTTGCAGTTGAAATTAAAAATGCTATTAGTGATAATCGTGTTTATGACATGCTAAATGCTGTTAAAAAATCTGAAATTTTAATGATTGATGATATTGGTGCCGATGCAATGTCTAGTTGGGTTCGTGATGATATTTTAGGTGTTATTTTACAATATCGCATGCAAGAAGAATTACCAACTTTCTTTAGTTCTAATTTTTCGATGAAACAACTAGAAGATGAGCATTTACGTATTAGTCAAAAGGGTGAAGACGAGCCTCTTAAGGCAAAAAGAATTATGGAACGAATTCACTTTTTAGCAAAAGAAGTTAAGATTGTTGGAAAAAATCGTCGACCTAAATAAGAATAATAGTTGCTAAATTTCACTAAAAATGGTTAAATAGTTATTAAATTGATACGGAAGATTACATTCTTTTTTTATGTCCGCAGGGAGGGAAAGCATAGCTGAAAGCTTTTCTGGCAGAGAATAAGTGATGACCACTTCCATAATGTTGCCTGATTTTTATCAGGTCGGATTGGATCCGTTAAAATCTATGGAGAAAGTTTTGTTTCGGCAAAACTTTGAATTTGGGTGGAACCACGTTAATCGACGTCCCTAATACACGATTTTATTTGTGTATTAGGGACTTTTTTTGTATCAAAAAATATTAAAACAATGGAGGAAGTTAACATGTCAAAAATAAATATTACATTTCCAGATGGCGCAGTTAAAGAGTTTGATTCAGGTATTACGACTGAAGACGTTGCAAAGTCAATTAGTCCTAGTTTAGCTAAAAAATCAATTGCCGGTAAATTCAATGGTGTTTTGGTTGATTATCTTCGTCCATTAGAGGCAGACGGCGCTATCGAAATTGTTACTAAAGAATCTGCAGACGGATTAATCGTTTTATGGCATACAGCTGCTCAAGTTTTAGCTAATGCGTTACAACAATTATACCCAGGTATGAAATTTGGTATGAGTTCTGATATTGAAAATGGTTTCTATTTTGATACAGATAATGGTGAAACACAAGTTAGCGTTGATGATTTGAAGAAAATTCAAGATAAGATGAAATCAATTGTTAAAGAAAATTTGAAAATTGAACGTCAATTAGTTTCAAAAGCTGAAGCTCTTGAATTATTTGCTGGTGACCCATATCGTGCTGAATTAGTAGTTGAAGCTACTGATGAAAATGGACAAGTTGAAATTTACAAACAAGGTGAATTCGTTAACTTAAGCGATGGCGCACAATTACGCTCAACTGCTGATGTTAAAATTTTCCAATTATTATCAGTTGCTGGTGCATATTGGCAAGGTAAATCAAGTAATCCGATGTTACAACGTGTTTATGGTACAGCGTTCTTTAAACAAAAAGATTTAGATGCTGAATTAGTTCGTCGTCAAGAAGCACGTGAACGCGATCATCGAGTAATTGGTAATGACTTAGATTTATTCTTTGTAGATCCAAAAGTTGGTGCAGGATTACCATACTGGTTACCTAATGGTGCTACAATTCGTCGTACGATTGAACGCTACATTGTTGATAAGGAAGTTTCAAATGGTTATGATCATGTTTACACACCAATCTTAGCCAACTTGGATTTATATAAAACTTCTGGTCATTGGGACCATTATCGCGAAGACATGTTCCCACCAATGGACATGGGTGATGGCGAAGAGTTAGAGTTACGTCCAATGAACTGTCCTTCACATATTCAAGTTTACAAGCATCATATTCGTTCATATCGTGATCTTCCTATCAGAATTGCTGAATTAGGAATGATGCATCGTTATGAAAAATCAGGTGCACTTTCTGGTTTACAACGTGTACGTGAAATGACATTAAATGATGGTCATACTTTCGTTGCTCCTGATCAAATTCAAGAAGAATTTAAAAGCGTCCTTCGTTTAATGATGGAAGTTTATGATGACTTTGGGATTGCTGACTATTCATTCCGTTTGAGCTATCGTGATCCAGCTAACACAGAGAAATACTTTGATGATAATGAAATGTGGACAAAATCACAAAGTATGTTAAAAGGTGCTATGGATGATTTAGGCTTAGATTACTACGAAGCTGAAGGAGAAGCAGCATTTTACGGTCCTAAATTAGATGTTCAAACAAAAACAGCGTTAGGAAATGATGAAACGTTATCAACAATTCAATTAGATTTCATGATGCCTGAAAAATTTGAATTATCATACATCGGTGATGATGGTGAAGAACACCGTCCTGTTATGATTCATCGTGGACTTGTTTCAACGATGGAACGTTTTACAGCTTACTTAACAGAAATGTACAAAGGAGCATTCCCAACTTGGTTGGCTCCTAAACAGGTAACAATTATTCCTGTTAAAAACGATCTTCATGCCGATTATGCGCATGATTTACGTGCTAACTTAGTTGCTCGTGGTGTACGAGTAACGGTTGATGAACGTAACGAAAAGATGGGTTATAAGATGCGTCAAGCGCAAGTTACTAAAGTACCTTATATTTTAGTTGTCGGTGATAATGAAGTAGCTGAAAATACAGTTTCTGTTCGTCGACATGGTGAAGATGATTCAAATATCTTTACAAAAGAAGATTTTATTAACAACATTACAAAAGAAATTGCCAACTATAGTCGTAAAGCATAAAAAAGACTCATTTTAATTTGCTTGACAATGAGTCTTCAAGTTGGTATGATATAAAAGTTAAGAAAAAGCAGAGGCTCCCGCTTCTCGCCTGAAGAGACAAAGAGTCTCTGGGCAGAATATTATTGAAATTAAATTCCAATTAAAATGGATTTCAAGCGGGCTGCGATAATTTATTATTGTTGCCCGTTTTTCTGTGTTTTTTCTCAAAAAAATTTGGAGGTGCATTGCCATAGCAGTTGATAAAGTAGACAAAATGGTCAATGAAGGTATCCGCGCATCGGAACTTCGTTTGATCGGTGATGATGGCGAACAACTTGGTGTTAAAACGAAACAAGAAGCACTAGATATGGCAGAAATTGCTAATTTAGATGTTGTTGTTGTTGCCGCTAACTCAAAACCACCTGTTGCTAAGATTATGGATTACGGGAAGTACCGTTTCGAATTACAAAAGAAACAAAGAGAAGCCCGTAAAAACCAAAAGATTGTTAATGTTAAAGAAGTTAGACTTAGTCCAACGATTGATATTAACGATTTCAATACAAAATTGAAAAATGCCTCAAAATTCCTTGCAAAAGGTGATAAGGTTAAAGTATCAATTAGATTTAAAGGCCGTGCAATTACGCATAAAGAAATCGGACGTGATGTCTTGAATCGCTTCGCTGACGCAGCTAAAGAAGTTGCATCAGTTGAATCAAGAGCGAAGATGGATGGACGTAGTATGTTCATGATGCTTGCACCTAAGGCTGAAAAGTAAAGCTATATTAGGAGGATATTAGATTATGCCAAAACAAAAGACTCATCGTGCATCAGCAAAACGTTTTAAACGTACAGGAAATGGTGGCTTAAAACGCTCTAAAGCATATACAAGTCATCGTATGCATGGTAAAACTAAGAAACAACGTCGTCAATTAAGCAAATCAACTACAGTGTCAGCATCAGATAACAAGCGTATCAAACAAATGCTTTCACAAATGAAATAATAAATATAAATTAGACAATTGATGCCATTTTTAAATGGCTCAATAAGGAGGAATTTTCATGCCACGAGTTAAAGGTGGAACCGTTACACGTCAACGTCGCAAAAGAATGCTTAAATTAGCAAAAGGTTACCGTGGATCAAAACATATCCAATTTAAGGTAGCTAAACAACAAGTAATGAAATCGTACCAATATTCATTCCGTGATCGCCATCAAACAAAACGTAACTTCCGTCGTCTATGGATTGCACGTATTAACGCTGCAGCACGTATGAATGGTTTAAGTTACAGCAAGATGATGCATGGCTTGAAATTAGCTGAAATTGAAGTTAACCGTAAAATGTTAGCTGAATTAGCTGTTAAAGATTCAGCAGCATTTGCTGCTGTTGCAGAAGAAGCTAAAAAAGCATTAAGTAAATAATAACTTTTAAGAGGATACTTGACCAATTGTCAAGTATCCTCTTTTTTTAATAAAATTTCTGTAAATAAGTTAAGTATGTTATTTTTAGTGAAATCAAAAAAATTTTATGTGATATCAATGATTATGGTCTATGTAACTAATAAGACAAAATATAATCTTAAAAAGAGCAATATAAAATTGAAATAACTCGTTTCTATTATTTTAAAATGAGAAAATAAAATTAATTTCATTTGTTTTCATGGAAAACATGCAATTTTGTTGAAAGTACATTATACTTAGATTATTATTCTAAAATTGAGGTAGCTAACATGCTTGAGAGATATAAACCAACTTGGATGGTTGAATCAATTTATGATTTAACACCAGAGGATTTACAAAATCATGGAATTAAAGTTGTTATGACTGATTTAGACAATACATTAATTGCATGGGATAACCCAAACGGAACCCCAGAATTGAAGAATTGGTTAGAGCTTATAGCTGCGGCTTCAATTCCAGTGATTGTTGTATCTAACAATAGTCACGAACGTATTGAAAAGGCACTGGAACATATTGGATTACCATTTGTTTCCAGAGCTCTAAAACCATTTACAAAAGGAATTAACCAAGTTAAAAATGAATTTAAGATGAATAATCAAGATTTAGTTTTAATAGGTGATCAATTGATGACTGATATTGCTGCTGCGAATAATGCGGGCATTAAAAGTATATTGGTTAAACCACTTGTTGAATCAGACGCTTGGAATACAAAACCTAATCGTTTCATTGAAAAAAGAATTAAAAATCACTTAATTAAAAAACACGATTTTAAAACTAAATGGGGGAATTCATTGGATGACTGACATAATTGAAGTACCAGAAATTGACGAAGATCTTTTTTGTATTGGCTGTGGCTCAAAAATTCAAAGTGAAGAAGTAGATGAATTAGGCTATACACCTAAATCCGCAGTAAAAAAAGGACTTGAAACAAATGAACTATATTGCCAAAGATGTTTTAGACTACGACATTACAATGAAATTGCTGACGTTAAGTTAACTGATGATGATTTCCTAAAATTATTGAATCAAATTGGTAGTGCTGATGCATTAATCGTCAACGTTATTGATATTTTTGATTTTAATGGTAGTCTAATTCCTGGATTACATCGATTTGTGGGTGATAATCCTGTTTTAATGGTTGGAAATAAAGCTGATTTATTGCCTAAGTCATTGAGACGTTCGAAGTTAAAGGATTGGATGAGACAACAAGCTAATTTACAAGGATTACGACCAATTGATGTTGCATTGACAAGTGCAACAAAAAACTTTGCGATTGATGAATTATTAGAATTAATTGAAAAGTATCGTGAAGGCCGTGATGTGTACGTTGTTGGAGTAACTAATGTTGGTAAATCAACATTGATTAATCAAATCATTAAACAAAGAACAGGTGTCCAAGACCTGATTACAACTTCAAGATTCCCAGGAACTACGCTTGATAAGATTGAAATTCCATTGGACGATGATCGAGCTTTAATTGATACACCAGGTATTATTCATCAAGACCAGATGGCTCATTATCTATCAGGTAAGGCGCTAAGATTAGTTTCTCCTCAAAAAGAAATTAAACAACGCGTCTATCAGTTAAATGAAAACCAAACATTATTCTTTGGGGCTGTTGCAAGATTTGATTACATTTCAGGGGGAACTCCTGGTGTTGTCGTTTATCTTGATAATGATTTAATGATTCATAGAACAAAAACTGAGACTGCAAGTGAATTTTATGAGAAACATGCTGGTGGTTTATTAAATCCACCAACAGATGATGAAATGAACGACTTCCCAGAATTAGTTCGTTTTGAATTTAAAGCAACACAAAAAAGTGATTTAGTTTTTGCCGGACTTGGATGGGTAACCATTAATGAGGGTGCTAAAGTCGCTGGCTGGGCACCAAAAGGTGTTTCGGTTCTTTTACGTAAAGCAATGATATAAGAGGAGTTAACTAACATATGACATTAAGAGGCAAACAAAAAAGATATCTACGCAGTCAGGCACATCATTTACGTCCACTTTTCCAAGTTGGAAAAGAAGGCGTGTCTACTAACTGGTTAAACCAAATTCGCGAAGCAATTGAAAAACGCGAATTAATCAAAATTAACATGCTACAAAATGCAACAATTGATACAAATGAAGTTCGTATTTTTATTGAATCTAATAGTTCAATTCAAGTTGTTCAAGTGATTGGTCATACATTAGTGCTTTATCAAGCAGCAACAGATGTCGAAAATCGAGATATCTCTGACAAAGTTAATTTACTCGCTTAATTTAAAATTTTGAGGAGGTTTTTAGCTTGACTATTCAAGTCCAAAAATTAAAAGAAATTAATTTAGTTACGAAATTTAAGACTAAACCCATTCTTGATAATACGAAAAAGCGTGTTGGAATTCTCGGGGGTACGTTTAATCCGCCTCACTTAGGTCATTTAATAATTGCTGATCAAGTTTGTCAGCAATTAGGATTAAGTGAAGTTCGATTTATGCCGGATGCAACACCACCACATGTGGATAAAAAGGAAGCAATTGATGCAAAGTATCGCCTTGATATGGTTAATCAAAGTATCGCGGATAACGATAAGTTTAAGCTGGAAGATACTGAAATTAATCGCGGTGGTATTAGCTACACCTATGACACTGTGGTTGCTTTAAAAGCAGCTCATCCGGAAAATGATTACTATTTTATTATTGGCGGCGATATGGTAGATTATTTACCGAAATGGTCTCGTATTGATGAATTAGTAAAATTAGTACATTTTGTTGGAGTTAAACGAACGGGATTTGAACAAACAAGTCAGTATCCTATACTTTGGGTTGATGTACCAACAATTGATATTAGTTCAACACAAATTCGAGATAAGATAAAAAAAGGCTGTTCAATTAATTATTTAGTACCTAAGGCAGTCTCAAATTATATTGAGAAAGAAGGGTTGTATCGTGAATAATTTAGTTTATTCTAATAATCTTTTTAGTGGAACTAGAGAAGAATTAGTACAGATTTTGAAGGAAACTTTGAGTGAAAAAAGATTTCAGCATGTGTTAAATGTTGAAAAATCTGCAATTGAACTTGCTCAAAATAATAATGGTGATATTGAAAGAGCAAGTATTGCTGGACTTATTCATGATTATGCCAAGGAGCGGACAGATGACACCTTTATCAGAACAATTAAGCAAAAACATATGGATCCTGATTTATTAAATTGGGGGAATGCTATCTGGCATGGAATTGTTGGCGCAGAGTTGATACATGATGAATTAGGTATTACAGATGATAAAATTTTAACATCAATTGTGAAGCATACGACAGGCGATGTTGAGATGGATTTGTTGGATAAAATTGTCTACGTCGCTGATTTCATCGAAGAAGGTAGGACGTTCTCTGGCGTTCTTGAAGCACGAAAAAAAGCATTTGAAAGTTTGGATGCAGCTGTTGGATTTGAAACAAAACATACACTAAGTTATTTAATTAATACCAATAAAAGAGTGTATCCTAAAACAATTTTGACCTTTAATAAATGGGTCGCAGAATAGAGGAGTAATAATGAATAGTATAGAAAAATTAGAAATCGCAGTTAAGGCTGCTGACAGTAAACGTGGCGAAAAGACGGTGGCTATTGATGTCCATGAAATTAGTCTATTAGCTGATTATTTCATGGTGACACAAGCTGACTCAGCTCACCAAGTTAAGGCTATCGTCAAAGAAATTCAAGATCAAGAAGAACTAGCAGGTGTTGAAGTCCGTCGTATTGAAGGACGTAATTCAACTAGTTGGGTTTTATTAGATTTTGGAGATTTAATTGTGCATGTATTTAAAACTGAATCACGTGAATTTTATGATCTTGAAAAATTCTGGTCTGAAGGCGCATCTGTAGATTTATCAGCATGGATTGAAGAATAATGATTTATACCACCTTTTCAAAATTGTATGATCAATTAATGGATCCTGATTTATATGATTCTTGGCAAACATTTGTCGAAACACAAGTTCCTGATAAGAAAACTGAAATTCTTGAATTAGCTTGTGGTGCAGGTCAATTAGCAATTGCTTTAACGCAATCTGGTTATTCAGTCGTTGGTTTAGATTTATCTGAAGAAATGTTATCAATTGCTGACCAACACGCACAGGATGCGAATGTATCCTTGCCTTTAGTACAAGGTGATATGATGAATTTGGAAGAGGCAGAGTTACCACAATTTGATGCGGTAACTTGTTTTGCTGACTCATTTTGTTATTTACCTGACGCTGATGCTGTAGGAAACGTTTTTAAATCAATTCATGGATTACTACAAGAAAATGGTCGATTCATTTTTGATGTTATCTCAACCTATCAAACGGATGAGATTTATCCAGGTTATATGTACAACTATCAGGATGATGATCAAGCTTTTTTGTGGTCAACATTTAAAGATGAAGAGCCACACAGTGTCGTTCATGAATTAACTTTTTTTGTCAAAAATGATACTAACTGTCAATTTGAACGTCTAACTGAGGACCATCATGAACGAACATATTCAGTTAATACGTATACTGAATTGTTAAAAAATGCTGGATTTAAGAATATTAAAATTTCGGCTGATTTTGGCACAAGTCAAGTTGATGATAAAACAACAAGACTATTTTTTGTCTGCGATAAATAGGAGTGAGTTACTTGGACACGACTGGGGTTATTGTTGAATATAATCCGTTTCATAACGGACATTTGTATCAGATTAATCAAATAAAAGAAAAGTATCCTGATACGACGATTATTGCCCTTATGAGCGGACAATTCTTACAGAGAGGTATTCCAGCTGCACTTGATAAAGAGAGCCGTACGGAGCAAGCATTGCAATCTGGTGTTGATTTAATAGTTGAGTTACCCGTTGCATTTTCTGTTCAACCGGCTGATTTGTTTGCTCAAGGTGCCATTAAATTATTGGCCGGATTAAAGATAACCAGACTTGTTTTTGGTGCTGAACATCCTGATTTGGATTTTATGACTATCGCAACTGAAATTCAAACGTTAGATAGTGAGTTTAATCAGTTTAATGAAACGTATGCCACACAATATCAACGAGCTGTTTTTGAAAAAACAGGTGTTCAAATTAATCGGCCTAATGATTTGTTAGGTTTAGCTTATGCTGAAGCCTGCATAGCCGAAAAAGCCGAAATCCAGTTATGTCCGATTCAACGTATAGAGGCTGATTACCATGAAACAAAATTTGTTGATACTCAAAAAATTACAAGTGCAACAGCAATTAGATTAGCAGTTCAACATCAAGAATCGATTGTAGAAGTTGTTCCTAATCAAACTCGACTTGATTCAGAAAATGAAAGATGGGCCGATTGGACAGATTTTTGGCCATATCTTCGATATCAGTTGAGTCTATCAACACCAGGTCAATTATCGTCGATTTATGGCATGTCTGAGGGTATTGAGTATCGTTTGTTGCAGCAGTACGAAAAGTTGCCTGACGAGGCTAATTTTGATGATTGGGTCCAAGCCGTTAAGTCGAAACGAGTAACTTATACAAAAATCTCAAGACTAGCAACTTATATTTTGTTACAAATAAAGCAAAATGAAATTGACAAACAATATAAGCAGCCTTATTATCATGTCTTAGGGTTCTCAAAAAAAGGTCAAACGCTGCTTAATCATTTAAAAAAGGAAGTGCCATATCCTATAATAACAAAAATTAGTAAAAAGGATAAAGAGGGACTTTACCAATTAGATTATCGAGCAGGAATTATTTATGGGCTAGTTAGTCATAAAAAATCGGATCTTTTTAGAAGACCTAAACAAATTAATTAACATACTGTCAAGGATATACCATTGACAATGTTTTTAATCACAGGTATAATCATAAGCGTTGCATTAGGAGGCATATTTGCATGAAATGGTCCTTAGTTGAGTTAAAAAAACAAAGTGATGAACCACTTCAAGTTGACGAAATGTTAAACCTTTCCGAAGGATTAATGCTGCGCAACAAAACAATTACAGCTGTTTCAGAAGTCCATGTTACGGGCATTCTGTCAGCAGATCATCAAGATGTCATTGGTCATTTTAACGTTAGTTTAACAGTTGAAATGCCATCAACACGATCATTAAAGAGTGTCGATGTCCCATTAAATTTTTCAGTTGATGAATTTTATGTAGGCTATCGCGATAAAGCACTTGAACGGTTTGATAAAAATGATGTTGTAATTATTTTGGAAGAAGATATGCTCAATTTGAATTCTGTGATAGAGGATAATGTGTTATTACAGATTCCGATGCAGATACTGACTGATGATGAGAGAAAAGCAGAAGATTTACCAACCGGAGACGACTGGGAAGTTCTTACTGAAGATAAACTCGTACAGGTTAGAAAAGAAAAAGTTGATCCTCGATTTGCCTCATTACAAAATTTTTTTGATAATGATGGTTCTGAAGAGGAATAAACATAACAATACTTTTATTAAAAGTTTTGGATAATTTTAAAGGAGGTGTTTGATAATGGCAGTACCAGCACGTAAAACATCAAAAACACGTAAGAGAATGCGTCGTACGCATTACAAGTTAACTGTCCCAGGTATGAGCGCTTGCCCTAACTGTGGCGAATTAAGAAAATCACATTATGTATGTCCTAGCTGTGGTTTTTATGACGGAAAAGAAGTCGTAAAAGTAAACAACTAAATCTACATTAAGTAAAAAGCCTTAACAACCATGGTGTTAAGGCTTTTTCTGTACAAAAAAAATAAGATTCAATTGAATCTTATTTTTTTTCACTAATTTTCAAACTTATAATTTTGAAGTCTGTCTCTGGATCAAAAAATTGAAAAGGTAATTTGGCATGGCTTTCAATATAAGTTACATTTTTAGCCGGTGTTTTAACAGCCTTAAAAGTGGGCGATTTGATAGATTTAATTAAATCTATCAAATCTAGAAGTAATAACTCTGGTTTGTTACTAAGATTAGACCAGCCTGAAAATTCGGAACGATAATTTTTAAAGATTGTTTTTCTTATCGGACTGATGAAAGCATTACTACTGTCATTTTCGTAAGGAATTGACTGAGATGCGATAGTGTGCTGACTTGTGGTACTATAAATTTGAATTCGACTATCTTTTAAATCTAAAAAATCGGCCGTTAATAATTTGTCGTTAACTTGGACAACTAAGTCAAAAGTAGGGATATTGTTAGAAAATTCTGCTTTTGCGCGACTGTATAAAAAAGTATCGATGGCATAATATAATTCTTGTACTTCAACTAATTTCATATTTGAAAGACCTCCTGAAATCAGTATAACAAAAAAAGGTAAAATAGATAGGAATTTTTGATGTCTAGTGTATAATTGACGTTGAAAGTTAAATGGGTTTATTGACAAAGTCGGTAGCTGATACTTTCTTAGATTACATGGTTTTTGATTCACAAAAAATTAAAGAAATGTAGGAGGTATTATAATGGATAAAGCACAAATTGGTGTTATTGGAATGGCTGTTATGGGTAAAAATCTCGCATTGAATGCTGAGAGTCGTGGCCGTACGGTAGCTATTTATAATAGAACGGGAGCTAAAACTGAGCAAGTTATGAAAGACCACTCAGAAAAAAAATTAGTACCCAGCTACTCAATTAAGGATTTTGCAGATTCATTAGAAAAACCTAGAAGAATTATTATCATGGTAAAAGCTGGCAAACCAACTGATGCTGTTATTGCAGAACTATTACCATTCTTAGATAAAGGTGATGTTTTAATTGATGGTGGTAATACTTACTTTGAAGATACAGTACGCCGTAATGCAGAATTAGATAATTCTGGAATTAACTTTATTGGAATGGGCGTTTCAGGTGGCGAAATTGGTGCACTTGAAGGACCATCAATGATGCCAGGTGGCCAAAAAGAGGCATATGACCTTGTTGCACCAATTCTTGAGGAAATGTCTGCTAAAGCTAGCGATGGGACACCATGTGTGACTTATATCGGTCCTAACGGTGCTGGTCATTATGTTAAGATGGTTCATAATGGAATTGAATATGGTGATATGGAATTAATTTCTGAATCATATCATTTGTTAAGAGATTTATTAGGCCTCTCAGTTGATGAAATCGCTGATATCTTCTCTGACTGGAACAAAGGTGAATTGGATAGTTACTTGATCGAAATTACTGCTGATATCTTAACACGTAAAGATGATTTAGGCACTGGTAAACCTATTGTTGATGTTATCCTCGATCGTGCTGGAAATAAAGGTACTGGTAAGTGGTCATCACAGAGTGCACTTGAATTAGGTGTTCCTCAGTCAGTTATTTCTGAATCTGTTTATGCACGTTACATTTCAGCAATGAAAGAAGAACGTGTTGAAGCAAGTAAAGTTTTACCTAAACCAGAAGTTAAATTAGGTGAATTAGATAAAAAAGAATTAATTGAAAAAATTCGTGAAGCATTATACTTTAGTAAAATCATGAGTTATGCACAAGGATTTGAACAATTACGTGTTGCCTCAGAACATTATGAATGGGATTTAAACTTTGGTGATATGGCTAAGATTTGGCGTGCTGGATGTATCATTCGTGCCCGTTTCTTACAAAATATTACTGACGCATTTGACGAAAAAGCTGATTTAAATAACATCTTATTAGATGGTTACTTCAAAGATATTGTTAAAAAATATCAAGAATCAGTTCGAGATATCGTTGGTATTGCTGTTAAAGCTGGTATTCCAGTTCCTGGATTCAGTGCAGCAATTACGTATTACGATCAATACCGTTCAGAAGTTTTACCTGCTAATTTAATTCAAGCACAACGTGATTACTTTGGTGCTCATACGTATGAACGTACTGATAAACCAGGTTCATTCCACTATACTTGGTATACTGAACAATAAAAAAAGTTAATAAATATACTAAAAAAGGCTATCTAACAACGATTTAAAAGTTGTTAGATAGGCCTTTTTTTCTTTTGGTTACGCTTTTGGTTACGTTTGAGTTAAGTATCTAAATATTGTAATAGTTTTGAAGTTACTGTTATATAGATTTGGGTAATCCTTACATTGGAATGACCAAGTAGATCTTCAATGCTGTTAAAGGAGGTACCGACTCCATGTAAAATTAACAAACACAAAATTGTTATCACTCTTTAAAAATTAACGTTGATATCCTAAATTTGGAGAAGTGACTTTTCCAGTAGATTTATTGACGTCAAATTCTACCATGTGTGTTTCAGTATCGAAGACGGATACAATATATTTATTACCTTTATCTAAAGTATCGCTTGATTTAACTTTTGGTTCCCAGTCGCTTGTCTCATTATTGAATGATTTAAAATAGCTTAAAGCAAGTGATTCAGCTTTTGATTGCGTCATCTTAGTTGATGTAGATGAACTTGTAGATTTTTCAGTGGTAGTAACGTTATTTTTCTCAGCCTCAATACTAGAAGAGCTTGCGGCAATAGAACTTTCAGCTGCGGTAATTGAAGAACTTGCAGCTGAGATGCTAGATGCTTGAGCAGATGATTCTGATGATGCTTTACTTTCGGAAGTTGCTTTTTTTATGGACTCTTTCTTACTTGATTCCTTTTTAGCTTTTATAATACTAGATGATGCAGCCTCAGAAGATGAAGAATCCTTACTTGTATTCTTGCTATTCCCACATGCAGTTAGTGAAAGTAGTGTGATGGCAGTAATCCCGACTATTGTTATTTTTTTATTCATAACACAAATTCCTCCAAATATTTTTATAGTAAAAAGCGAGCAGTGGGAATTGAACCCACTCGAAGTATCTATACGCCCGTTATCTATTTGTTTAATTTAGTGTACTAGTACCATCCCTATAATTAAGAGTAACACCGGCCTCTACATTAAAAATGTAAGTATTGAATTTAATTGAGGAGCTACCAATAGATTGAGCTTCCATTTGTACGCCACGAGCAAGAAGTTCATCTCCTCTGAATATTGGAGTAACGCGGTATCTAATATAGTTATTAGGATGTTCTTTAAGGTAAGTAGCTATATCCATTTCATGGGCAAGCATTTCAGGTGCATTCAGTTCACGAGTACCCGTAATTAAATTCTTTGGATTATTGTTCTGACCTGATAATTGATAACCAATTAAATGGCTACGATTATATAACCATCCGTTACTAATACGTTTATTTTTCCAGCCAGTAGGGTTCCAAGTTAACCCTTCGCGTTTCGCGGTAGGCATTAAAGATTTACTTAACATTGCATTGGCGGTTCCAGCACGATTCAGAGAATCTAGGTTGCTGTACGCTTCCCAAGTACCTTTACTAGTAGATAGGGTGCTTTCGCTGAAAGTAGGAATATTATTATTAACTTCTATTTCAGATTTATCACTATAGTTTAGAGATGATAAATCAAGTGTCTTAGATTTTTTAGTTGTTTCTTTTTTTGAAGAATCTTTACTATCATATTTAGCTAACTTATTTTTTAATTCTTTGATTTCTTTGTTAAGTTTGTCTAATTTCACTTGTTCTTTATCAACTTTATTATTAATTTCTTCTGCTTGCTTTTTGGCAGTATAGTCGTAAGTAACATGTGAATCAGATTTTGCTAAAACGGTAGTCGTGTTACTGATACCAATAAAAGTGAATGATAAAATTAGAACACGTATTAATAAATGATTAGTTGATTTCATTATTTTTTCGCCTTTCTATATCCAGCATCTTGAGCGGCTTGTTCTGTTTGGAAAGTAATCGCATTTGATTTACTCATTTTATAACCAGTTTGACCGGGAGTATGGTAAATTTTAGAATTAGTATTACCGATGATGGATCCTCCGCCAGTAGTAACAGAATCTGCGTTAGATGAATCCGTAGATGTAGAATTATTTTCTTTTTGAACGCTGTTAAAATGTTCTTGTTCTTTTTTTGCAGCTAGTCTTTGAGAACTTTCAGATTTAGATTTAGCTTTAGATTCACTTTCTTTTTCAGAAGTGGCTTTAGATTCTTTCTCATTTAATTTTTTACTCAATGATTCAGCTTCAGATTCTTTTGAAGAAACTTCTTTTTTTATAGATTCATATTTTGACTCTGCCTTTTTCTTATCGGCAGAGCCAACTTTTGTTACGGTAGTAAGGGGCGATTGTTTTTTAGTTGGTTCGGCCTGACTAGTCATCCCAATGCCTACAAGTGAAATGATCAGTACAGCAGTAGGGTACCAAACCCGTTTCTTGATTTTAGTGTATATATTTGGATTTTTAGTTTTTGTCATAAATCTTTTAACTGTGTAGTAAATAATAAAATATATTGAAATAAAAAAAATAAGTGCAAATAAAACGTTCATAATACGTGTTCCTCCAAAGATTTTTGTAATGTAAAATAAGCAATAAAAATTGTCTCAGTAATAAAAGTTATGTTGGTAATCTTTTTAAGACAGAAAGCTTGATTGGGCGGAACTAGATTCTTTGACACTAGCATTTCTACTTGAAGAAGGTGCAGTGATACCAATTAGAACGAGTAAAATAAATGAGATTAGGAAACTAAATAATATTAATTTTCTTGCATGATTAGTATCCTTTTTGTTAATTTTTGCGATAATAAATTTAATAACATATACCAAAAATGTGATAAAAGTAGTAATAAATAAGAGAGCGAAAAAGATACTCATGTGGAAAATCCTCCAGAAATAATATTTTTAGTGAAATATTGCGTAATTAGATTATGATGGACATACTCTATATCAATACAATTTTACTATTAAACTTTATAATAGTATATGAAAATAATTATTAGATGAACGTTATGAATATGTCACATTGGGATTAACGTTAAGACGTTAGTTTATGGATATGAAAGAAAAATTAGGCTGAAAAAATCTATTGAATCCCGAAAATATAAAGAATTATTTGTATAAAAATAGAGTGGATTTTCCCACTCTATAAAAAGGCTAATTTTTGGAGTCACTACTGTTTAGAACTAAAATAAAATCGGTTTGGATAGCATCGCCTAAAACAAAATCATGTTGGCTATGTTTTGTTAAGCCTTGTTTTTCATAAAAGGAGAGGGCAGGTTTATTATGTTCCCAAACTCCCAACCAAAGTTGATCTTTTTTAAATTCTTTGGCAACCTCTTTAGATTTTTCAAATAGAAGTTGACCTAATCCCATTTTTTTGTGATTTTTGCGAATGTAAATTCGTTGGATTTCTAAGCCGTTCGGAAAGTCATCTTCAGTTTGTGCGTCGTTAATATTTAATTTTAAATATCCAGTTAACTCATCATTAACATGTACGAAGTAAAAGAATGCATTTGGATCATTTAATTCACTCGTTAATTGTGGTAAAGAATAAGCGGTATCCAAAAAATCTTGTAAATCTTTTGGATCGTTATCTGCAGCGAAAGTATCAGTAAAAGTTTCAATGCTAATCTTTTGTAATATTTCTAAGTCATTAATTGTGCAAAGTGTGATAATAGGTGTCATCGCTTTTTCTCCTTATATGTAATCTAAAATACTTATAGTAATAGTAGCCTAAAGCTGAAAAATAAACAAATATTAAAATAATATAGCATAATCCTTGACTCTGAGTGCACTCCAAGTGTTTAACTTAGTATATTAAATAAAAAGGGAGCGATTTAAATGAATACAGTTACATTAAATAATGGAGTGAAAATGCCACAACTAGGTTTTGGCGTGTATCAAATTCCTTTAGAAGAAACTGCAGAGGCAGTTTATCAAGCGATTAAAGTAGGATATCGATTACTAGATACAGCGATTGCCTATGGAAACGAAGTTGAAACTGGGGAAGCTATCCAAAGAGCGATCACTGAAGGATTAGTGACACGAGAAGAGTTGTTTGTCACAACCAAATTATTTATCCAACATGTTGGTGAAGAAAAGGCGATGAAGGCAATTGATGAATCACTAGAAAGAATGCAGTTAGATTATCTAGACTTATTCTTGATTCACCAACCATACGGTGATGTATATGGTGCTTGGCGCGCTTTAGCTACCGCACAATCTGCTGGGAAAATACGTGCTATTGGGGTGTCTAACTTTGATATCGGAAAATTAATAGAATTCTCTCATATGAATGGTGTGGCTAAAGTTCAAGTTAACCAAATAGAAGTGAACCCATGGAATCAACGTTTAACGGATGAAGCCTATCATGAAAAATTAAGCATTCAAATGGAAGCATGGGCACCTTTTGCTGAAGGCCGGTTAGACTTATTTAAAAATGAAACATTGTCAAAAATTGGTAAACAATACGGTAAATCAGTTGGACAAGTTATTCTAAAATGGTTAATGCAACGTGGTATTGTAGCACTTGCTAAATCTGTGAGACCGGAACGAATGGCAGAAAATATCGACATATTTGATTTTGAATTAACAGTGGAAGACATGGCAACTATTACTGCCTTAGACAAACAAGAATCTGCCTTCTTTGATCATAATGATCCAGAAAGAGTTGAACGGTTCATGGAATTATTGTCATAAATTACCTGAAGTAAAGTTATTTTGCCAATGGTAAATAAAATATAAGTATAAGTATATAACGGAAAAGAAGCATTTGGGATAATTTTATCTATTTGAAGTGGAACCCCCTAAGTTGGAGAAAAATCTAACTTAAGGGGTTTTATTGTGTTCTTAGTTGAAATAAAGGAAAAAACTTTAATAGTTAACCAATGAGGTAGTATGGAATAAGATAATCCGTAACTATTTTTTAAGACGCTAAGGTATAATTTCGATATTCTAATATCCTAACTTAACGGCACACTTAGAAAATATAATGTGGTTTGGTGGAATTATTTTGTCAGAGAATAAAACCTTTTCATATAAGGTTTTTGAAGAAGTTATTTTGAGTATGCTGAATGGAGAAATCCGTGTTAACGTTGTAAAAGAAATTGAAATGGCAAAATTTATAATTGAATTATCGGTTTTACTGATTAAAGCTGCTGGTATCGAATAACTAATTCCAATTTTTAGTTTTCATTTTAATAAAGCGTTAATGATATATTTTTTAAAGTTAACGGTTTGTTATATTAATTTTATTACTCTTTTAGTTAATAATATATTAAAAAAACGGTTAAAAAGTGCTTGAATACCTATATGAGTTGAGCAGTGCAAAGTGTATGCAAGAATATCATTTAATGGTAGAATAAGAAAAGTAAGATATCGGTTAAAAATTGTGTGTATATGGATGAGAAAATAAAATAAAACTAACAGGAGATCATGAAAATATGAGTCGTATTCTAATAATTGAAGATGAAAAAAATTTAGCGCGCTTTGTTGAATTAGAATTACAACATGAAGGATTTGAAACTGAGGTTCATTTTGATGGGCGAACGGGTCTAGAAGCTGCTTTAAATGAAGATTGGGATTCAATTCTACTTGATTTAATGTTACCTGAATTAAATGGTCTTGAGGTTTGTCGCCGTGTACGACAAGTTAAAAATACACCAATCATTATGATGACGGCTCGTGATTCAGTTATTGACCGCGTATCTGGCTTAGACCATGGAGCAGATGATTATATTGTTAAACCATTTGCAATCGAAGAATTATTGGCGCGTTTACGTGCATTGTTACGTCGTATTGATATAGAGGGTGAACAAAATGTTGCAAAACAGACAACTGTCACTTACCGTGATTTAACAATTGAAAAAGAAAATCGTGTTGTTCGTCGTGATGAAGAAGTTATTGAGCTAACCAAACGTGAATATGAACTACTTTTAGCTTTAATGGAAAGTGTTAATGTTGTTTTAGCTAGAGATGTTTTATTAGCTAAAGTTTGGGGATATGAATCAGAAGTTGAAACAAACGTTGTGGATGTTTATATTCGTTACTTACGAAATAAAATAGATCGTAGCGGTGAAGAAAGTTATATTCAAACGGTCAGAGGAACAGGGTACGTAATGAGATCATGAGAAAAAAAATAACCCAGCATCCAAAAGAAGTAAGACGTATGTCACTTAAATGGAAATGGGCATTAGGAACGGCAATAGGTGTTTTACTTATATTTGCCGTTTTTTCTGCGCTTATTTTTCAGAGTTTTAGTGGCGTTTTATTAGATAAAGAAAAAAAAGATGTACAAGATACTTTAAGAACGGTGACGCAACAGTTAAGTCGTGAGAATCAAGACTTAACAATTTCAAGTACTGCACAACATTTAAAACCGATAAATGCAGATTCTCGACCAGATAAAGACGAAAATAACTTGTACTCAAATGCAGTAATTGTTAATTTATCAAGAGAAAATATTGCAGTAGGTGTTTATAATTTGAAGCAACAAGAAGTTTTTGCTTCAAGAAATTTAAACGTACCATTTGTTAAAAAAAATAAAATGACGTTTACTAGCCAAACAATTGATGGCGCAAATGGATATGTTGCTAGAAGAGCTATTTATTCATCTAAAACTGGCAAAAAAATCGGGTATGCACAAGTAACTAATGCTTTAGAAAATTACCATAAAATTAGTAATAAATTAATTCTAATTTTTATTGTTTTAATTATTACGGCAACCTTTGGTAGTGCTATATTAGGGTATATCCTGGCATCTTGGTTACTGAGACCGATTGAAGTAGTGAACGAAACTATTGATATTATTAATGAAGGCGAAACACCAATTGGACATGTACGTGTCCCAGATATGCATAGAAATGATGAGTTATCTGATTTGGCGGACTTGTTCAATAGTATGCTAGATAGGATGGAGCGCTACGTTGATCAACAGCAACAATTTGTTGAAGATGTCTCACATGAGTTAAGAACCCCTGTAGCAATAATTCAAGGTCATATGGAATTATTGAACAGGTGGGGTAAAGATGATCCGGCAGTTCTAGCGGAGTCGATTGAAGCATCTTTGCAAGAAATTAATCGTATGAAGAGTTTAGTTCAAGAAATGCTTGATTTATCAAGAGCTGAACAAGTAGAGATGACATTTAAAAATGAGTTAGTTGATGTCCGATTAGTTGTTTTACAAATTTTCAATGATTTTAAAATGATACATCCCGATTTTACGTTTATTTTAGATGAAGATTTTAATGGAGAAAGTTTGGTAAAAATATCGCATAATCACTTAGAACAAGTTTTAATTATTCTAATGGATAATGCCGTTAAATATTCAGAAACAAGAAAAGAAATTCATATTTCAGCATCAAAAGATATGAAAATGGTTCAAATTGCTATTCAAGATTTTGGTGAAGGAATTTCTAAAGATGACTTAAAAAATGTTTTTAATCGCTTCTATCGCGTTGATAAAGCTAGAAGTCGTGATAAAGGCGGTAATGGTCTTGGATTATCAATCGCACAAAAACTCATTATGGGTTATAAAGGAACATTAGTGGTAGAAAGTGTTGAGAAGCGTGGTTCAATATTCAGAATTTCGTTGCCTCTAGCTACTACTAAACCAACCGAAAAGATAAGAAGAGACTAGTGTTGAAATGCAATACAAAAATTTAGACAGTATAATAAAAAAAGCTTACCATTCTTAGAGCAATTCTAAGAATGGTAAGCTTTTTTTAATGGTTAATCTTTATTTGCGGTTTTGTTTACCAGCATTACGATTACGATTATTTTTTGCTACATTTGAAAGATTATCTTCAACATTATCAATTGTTTGTTCCACTGTTTCTTCAACAGCATCAATTGTTGAACGTTCTCTAACAATTGGTGGGTTCTTAGCAAGTTCAGCTTGAATTTCGCGACGAATCTTAGGACGCATTAACATAATTATAAATGTTTGAACACAAGCGAAGAGGCCACCGATGAAGAAGTAGAGACCAATACCTGCTGGCGCACTCATTGTAACAAAGACCATCATAACTGGACTAGCAATTAACATTGTTTGCATTGTTTTCTTTTGTTCTGGCGGAATGCCAATTGTTGAAATGAATCCTTGACCCAAATACACAATGAAACATAGCACAGTAAAGATAATTGATGGTGTACCTAATTTAATGCTAAAGAAGACAGCATCCTTTAATTCTGAAGAATATAAGATTGCAGCGTATAGCGCAGCAAAAATTGGCATTTGAACTAATAATGGTAGGCAGCCAATTCCGCCAGTCATGCTGACGTTGTTATCTTTATAAAGTGCCATCATTTCTTGACTGATAGCTGCTTTTTCTTCTGAACTTTTAGCATTTTTTTGTCGTTCTTGAATGACTTTTAATTGTGGTTGAATCGAACCCATTTTTTCTTGTTGAACGGTCGCTTTTTTCGATTGATTAATCATCATTGGCATAAGTGCCAAGCGAATGACGATTGAGATAACGATAATTGCTAGACCGTAGTTGTTACCTAGATGAGCGGATAACCAGTCAAGCAATCCCTGAGTTGGTTTTGCTAAATAGTCGTAAACCATCCCAAAAGGATTACCATTCTTGTCTCTGCGGACGCATCCCGATAGGAACAGGACAAGCGCCATGAATATTGGGAGCATTGTTAAACGTTTAATCTTTTTCATTAATATATTTTCCCCTCTTAAAGTGACTATATCGATTACTATACTTTAAATATAGGGGGATTTCAATGGGCTATAAATAAATCGTAATTAGTAAATAACGGTAAAGGCAGTCGGCATATAATTAGTTAAGGAGGTTTCTTTATAATCAGTCACCTTACCGGCTGGTGTAGGTGAATTTTTAACTTTTTGAATAAATTTTTCTAATTGGGTATTATCTGAACTACTTGCTTTAATTGTGACGCTGTCATCAAAATTATTTTGTACTGACCCGTAGATGCCTAGATCATCGGCTAATCTCTTCGTCGTATATCTGAAGCCAACACCCTGCACGCGACCAAAAACAGTTATTTGAATAGCACTCATAATGTAATCCCTCCATATTATAAAGTAGATATAGGCATTTATTGCTTTCATTATAACTGGAAAAGATGATAATGACCAACTAATGCTATTTTAAATATGCTATAATTATTTCCAATAGTAAGAGGGGTACATTTATGGAAAAAATTAATTCAACACAGAATGCTAAGATTAAATACTGGAAAAAATTACAAACTAAAAAAGGTCGTAAAAAGGAAAATAAATACCTTTTAGAAGGCTGGCATTTAGTTAAAGAAGCACTCATGGCAAACACAAAAATTGAATATTTGCTTGTTACTAATGATTTTAGATATTTTGATGAAATAGCCGATACGACAATTGAGCAAGTAGAAATCTCATCTGAAGTTAGTTTATATCTTGCTGACACGAGTACGCCACAAGGTATTTACGCGGTAACTGAGATGGAAGAAAATCAACAATTATCAGTTGACCATTTAACTGGTGGCTGGTTAATGCTAGATGGTGTTCAAGATCCAGGAAATATTGGAACAATGGTTAGAACTGCCGATGCTGCCGGTTTAACAGGTGTCATTTTTGGTGAGGGTAGTGCAGATAGTCATCATCCTAAAGTTTTACGTTCGATGCAGGGAAGCCAATTTCATGTTCAATTAGTGGATGCCGATTTAATGGAAGTTACTACCTTATTCAAAGAAAATAATATTGCTATTTATGGTTCTGAATTAAATGAAGATGCACTTAGTTATCGTGAGATTTCTGCTACAGATAATTTTGGTTTAATTATGGGAAATGAAGGTAACGGGATGCGTAATGACCTGTTAAATGAAACGGATGCTAATTTATATATTCCAATTAAAGGTCGTGCTGAATCGTTAAATGTCGCTATTGCTGCAGGTGTACTAATGTTTCATCTTAAAGCTTAATTATGATATTTGGTGAAATTATTACGATTTACTAAAGATAACTGATTGCGCTTGCAATAGGTGCTCAATCAGTTATGATGGAGATAGGAAAAAATATTTTGGGGGCGTACTAGTATATGAAAAAAGATTCGTATCTTGATGATGAATTATATATGAGTTATGTTGGAGACCTTTTGGCAAAACCAGAAGTTCAAAGATTAAGTGAATATACACAACATCATTTTTCTACTCGATTAGAACATTCAATCTCAGTTTCCTATGACAGTTATCGTATCGCTAAAAGATTACATTTAAATGCAAAAGCAACGGCAAGGGCCGGATTATTACATGATTTATTTTACTACGATTGGCGTACAACTAAATTCGATCGCGGTACACATGCTTGGATTCATCCGCGTATCGCTATTAGAAATGCAGAGAAGTTAACGACATTATCTGATTTAGAAAAAGATATCATCATGAAACATATGTGGGGTGCTACTGTTGCACCACCTAAATATCCAGAGGGATATATTGTAACCATGGTTGATAAATATGAAGCAACAAGTGAAGTTTCATCACCGTTAAAAAATAAATCAAAACATAGCTTTCAGCAATTAATTGCAATTTTAAAATAGTTTTAAAAAGGATAGGCCTACAGGCTTATCCTTTTTGTTTTTTCGAAAACGAACCAATTTGTTTACTTTTTGTTAGTTAATGATAAAATATAGTAATAAAGTAACTGAGGAGGGGTTAATTATGCAAGTTGTTCAAGAAAAAACAAATTATGAAATGTGTCCTAAATTTGAAAAAACTTTTTCAATATTAGGTAAAAAATGGAACGGTTTAATTATTAACGTTTTATTGGATGAAGGACCTCAACGATTTAAAGAATTAGCTCAAAAGGTTGATAAATGCAGTGACCGTGTATTAGTTGAACGTTTAAAAGAACTTGAAGATACTAATATTATCTCAAGAGTCGCCATCGGTGAAACTAGTCGTAGTTTTTATGAGCTTACTGAACAAGGAAAAGACATGAAAAATATGATGGATAGCGTCCATACATGGTCAGAAAAGTGGTATACACTTAAAGATTGCGAGTAAGACTTGACGATAGGCTTTGATACCTTTAAACTATGAATATAGAATAAAGGCTTAGACAGAAAATAGTAGATATTTTTCTTGGATTTAAAGGGATGGTTAGCTAGACTGAAACTAACCAATAAATAAAATATTGAATTCACTTCTAGAGCTGTTAATTAATGTAGGCTAACTTAAATCATGCAATTAACCGGTTAATGGCCGTTATCATTTTGAGTGTTTGGGAATTTGTATTCTCAAAAACAAGGGTGGTACCGCGAGACCTCGTCCCTTTTTAGGACGGGGTCTTTTTGTGTCTAAAATCTATCAAAACAACTAATAAAGGAGTCGATATTAATGGATTTAAAAGAGAAATTACTTGAGTTACAAGAAAAAGGCTTGAAACAAATTCGTGAATCAGAGGATCTAAAACAAATTAATGCTATTCGTGTTAATTTACTTGGAAAAAAAGGACCAATCACAGAAGTTTTAAGAGGTATGAAGGAATTATCAGCCGAAGAACGACCTAAAATTGGTAGCTTTTCTAATACCATTAAAAATGAGTTAGCTGAAGCTATTCGTGTGAAAAATGAAGAACTTGAAATTAAAATGACTGCTAAAAAGTTGGAAAAAGAAAAAATCGATGTAACGCTACCAGGTGCCCAAATTCAATTAGGGCAGCCACATGTTATTATGCAAGTGATTGAAGAATTGGAAGAGCTCTTTTTGGGTATGGGGTATCAAGTTGTTTCAGGTCCAGAAATAGAAGAAGACCATTACAATTTTGAAATGTTGAACTTACCTGCGGATCATCCCGCTCGTGATATGCAAGATACATTTTATATTACAAAAGAATTATTAATGAGAACACAAACATCACCCGTTCAAGCAAGGACAATGGAAACACATGATTTTTCAAAAGGACCATTAAAAATGGTTTCACCTGGTAAAGTTTATCGACGTGATACAGATGATGCAACGCATTCACATCAATTTCACCAGTTCGAAGGGTTAGTAATCGACAAACATATTACGATGGCAGACTTAAAGGGAACGATTGAACTGATTGCTAAAACAATTTTTGGAGAAGAACAAGAAATTCGGTTACGACCAAGTTACTTCCCATTTACGGAACCGTCAGTTGAAGTCGATGTGACCTGTTTTAAATGTGCGGGTAAAGGGTGCTCAATCTGTAAATACACAGGCTGGTTAGAAGTTTTAGGCGCTGGAATGGTACATCCTAATGTATTAAGAATGGCCGGTGTCGACCCTGAAGTATACGGTGGTTTTGCCTTTGGTTTAGGACCAGATCGTTTTGCGATGCTTAAATATAGTATCGACGATATTCGTCATTTTTATTTAAACGATAATCGATTCCTGTCACAATTTACGAAAAGAGGTTAGAGATAATGAAAGTATCTAAAAATTGGTTGAATGAATATTTAACATTAGAAATTGAACCTGAAATTATTGCTGAAAAAATAGCTCGTACAGCCGTTGAAATTGATAGCGTTGAACGTCCTTCTGAAGGACTTAAAAAAATTGTTGTTGGATATGTTGATAGTTTGGTACCACATCCAGACTCTGATCATTTAAATATCTGCCAAGTTGATGTTGGTGAAGGATCTCTTAGTCAAATCGTTTGTGGCGCACCTAATATTGCCGCAGGGCAAAAAGTTATTGTTGCATTACCCAATTCTAGAATTGCTGATAATGTTAAAATCAAACGTGGTAAAATGCGCGGACAAGCTTCTGAAGGTATGATTTGTGCATTACAAGAAATTGGATTTTCAGATAGTGTCGTGCCTAAAGAATTTGTAGAAGGTATCTACGTAATGCCAGAAAATGCAATTCCTGGTGAATCAGTCTTTGATTACTTAGGTATGAATGATGACATTATTGATATTGATGTGACACCAAATCGTGCTGATATGTTAAGTATGCGTGGGGTAGCACATGAACTATCTGCTGACTATGATGTTCCGGCAACATTTAAGCATCCAGAATTGAAAGAAACATCTACTGAAAAAATTGAAGATTACATTTCTTTATCGTTGCCTGATAAAACGTTAGCACCCACATATTCGATGCGCGTGATTAAAGATTTAACAATTAAAGCAAGTCCAATGTGGTTACAAATTCGTCTTTGGAACGCAGGCGTTAGACCTATTAATAATGTCGTTGATGTGACCAATTATATATTGATGGATTATGGTCAACCATTACATGCCTTTGATTATAATAAATTGGGAAGTAAAGATATTTTAGTAAGAACAGCTATTGCTGGCGAAAAGATTACAACACTAGATAGCGAAGAACGTGAATTAAAAGAAAAAGATATTGTGATTACAAATGGTAAAACACCGATTGCTATTGCTGGGACAATGGGTGGCGAATCAACACAAATAACCGACGAAACTGTGACAGTTGCGATTGAATCTGCAGTATTTAACAATTCAATGGTTAGAAAAACAGCACGCACACATGGTATTCATAGTGAAGCCTCAATGCGATTTGAACGTGGTATTAACGTTGAAACAGTACAAGAAGCACTTGATGCAGCAGCAGAGTTAATCGCTAATTTAGGTGATGGAACAGTTGTGTCGGGTACGGCAAGTGCAAGTAAGCTAGAAGCAGAGTCAACTTTTGTTGATACAACGGTGGCACATATTAATGGTGTACTTGGGACTGAATTATCAGAATCTGAAATCACTAAATTATTTAAACAATTAGGATTTACGGTTGTAAATCGCGATGGTACTTTAAATGTTGAAGTTCCTGCAAGACGTTGGGATATTAGTATTGAAGCAGATTTAGTAGAAGAAATCGCGCGTATTTATGGATACGATAATATTCCTTCTACACTACCAACTGGCAAAATGACTCCTGGTAAATATACTTATAAACAAAAAATGATTAAACAGGCGCGTCATATTTTGGAATCAGCTGGGTTATCTGAAGTTATTAGTTATGGATTAACAACGGAAGAAAAAGCTGGTAAATTTATTTTTGAAGAAAAAGATGTTTTTACGACAAATTTAATGTTCCCAATGAGCTCAGAACGAACAACAACAAGAATGAACTTAATCAGCGGGTTATTAGATGATTTAGCGTACAATGAAGCACGAAAATCTGACAATCTTGCTTTCTATGAACAAGGAAGAGTCTTTTTCCGCAGTGAGGGCGAAGAGCGACCTACTGAAATTGAACATATTGCAGGTGCAATGACAGGATTATTTAAACTTGCAAATTGGCAAAATGAAAAACAACCTGTTGATTTCTTCATGATTAAAGGTGTTGTTGAACAATTATTAACACAATTAGAATTAGTTGATGATGTTACTTATGTATCTTCTGAAAGTCATGAAGATATGCATCCAGGACGAACAGCTGATATCTATTTAAAAGATGAATTAATTGGTTTTGTCGGCCAAGTACATCCTAATTCAGCTAAAGAATTTAATTTAAAGGAAACATACGTTTTCGAATTAGATCTTCAAAAATTAGTTGATGCGAAAAAAGCAGACCGATTATTTGCGCCTATTTCTAAATTCCCATCAGTTACTCGTGATGTGGCCCTCCTAGTTGCTAATGATATAGCTAACAGTGAGATTGAAGCGTTAATTAAAAAACAAGGTGGAAAGTCTTTAATTGATGTTCATTTATTTGATCTTTATCAAGGATCTCATATTGAAAATGGCATGAAATCCCTTGCTTATACGTTAACTTATCAAGATATTACAAAAACTTTGGTTGAAGAAGATGTCACAAATGATTTTAACCGTGTTATCGAAGCTTTAAAAGAGACGCTTAGGGCTGATATTCGATAATTTAGGACGCAGCTTAATAATACTTATTATTAAGCGTGAGGAGGTTAAACAATGAAAAAAGATGATACATCTCCAGAATTACCGCCAGAGAATAATAAAAACCAGGCTAAGAAAATTATTGCAGGGGTCATTGCATTATTATGTATATTACTACTGACAATATTGTTTATGACCTATAGATATATCAAGGCATCTTTAGATCCACTAGATAAAAATAATAATAAAATTGAACAAGTTTATATTCCAATTGGATCAAGTACAAAACAAATTGGAACAATTTTAGAAAAAAATAAAATTATTAAAAGTGGTACGGTGTATACGTACTATGTCAAGCAAAAAAAGGTGTCACAATTTAAGGGCGGCTACTATCAACTTAAGGCATCTATGAGTTTGGATAAAATTGCTTGGACACTTCAACAAGGTGGAAGTAGTGAGCCTATACAAAATAAATTAGCGAAAGTATTAGTTGGTGAGGGAACAACAATTAACCAAATCGGTAAATCCATTTCAAAAGAAACAAATTTTTCATATAATGATTTTATTAAATTAATGAAAAATAAAACTTTTTTGGATTACTTAGATAAAAAATATCCAGATCTTTTAGATACCACTATGGCATCTAAAAACGTGAGATATCCTTTAGAAGGTTATTTGTTCCCAGCTACGTATACTGTTTATAAAAAAACAACGTTAAAAAATCTTGTTGAGCAAATGATTGTTAAAGCAAATGATGAATTATCGCCTTATTATGCAACAATAAAAAAACAAAAATTAACAGTACAAGAGGTCATTTCTCTCGCTTCATTAGTTGAAAAAGAGACGGAAAACCATAAAGATCGTCAAAAAATTGCCGGTGTTTATTTCAATCGAATTGCATCAGAAATAACGTTACAATCAAAAATATCAGTTAGTTATGCGCTAAATATACCGCAAAAAGATTTAACGTCAGCTGATTATTACGTGGATAAACCATATAATTTGTACGTTTATAAAGGATATGGACCTGGTCCATTTAACAATGCTAGTTTAGATTCTATCCAGGCTGTTTTGACACCATTGGACAGAAAGAAAGGTAATTTCTATTTTATTTTCAATTCAAATTCTAAAAAAATAGAATATTCTAAAACGTATGAATATTACCAAGCATTTTCACCTATGACACAGGCTGATAATGATTATGTTCAATAATCCACGCAACCGGTTTACAATCACAAAATTAAATGTTAACCTGATAGGCATATTGAACTTATTAATTTTAAGAGGAGTAAGTGATGGCAGAAGATAAAGTATATCCAATGACCGTAGACGGTAAAGTTAAACTTGAAGAAGAACTTGAAACATTAAAAACAAAAACGCGTGCAGAAATTATTAATCGTATTAAGATTGCACGTAGTTATGGCGATTTATCAGAAAATTCAGAATATGAATCAGCTAAAGATGAACAAAGTTTTGTTGAAGGCCGAGTTAAAACAATTGAACATATGCTCCATTATGCAGAAATTATTGATAACGCTGGTGTAGATGCTGACGAAGTTTCTGTTGGTAAAACAGTTTCATTTATGGAACCTGGTGAAGAGGAAGAAACATACACGATTGTTGGTGCGGCAGAAGCTGACCCAATGTCTGGTAAAATTTCAAATGAATCACCAATCGCTAAAGGATTAGTTGGCCATAAATTAAATGAAACAGTAACAATTGAAACACCAAATGGTAATTTTGAAGTCAAAATTACCGATGTTAAAGATAATTTATAAAAGCTAAATATAAAAGATTAAGTTGCAAATCATTTGTTACTTAGTCTTTTTTTATTAAATTAAGTAGGTGAGATAAGTTGAAAAAGAATTTTGCAATAATCGGTTTAGGTCGATTTGGTGCGAGTGTTTGCGAAACGTTGATTGAGTATGGGCAAGAAGTTTTAGTTATTGATAGGGATGAAGCTCGTGTAAATGATTATATGGATATTGCAACACATGCTGTTGTTGCCGATGCACAAGATGATGAAGCTTTAAAATCAATCGGTATTCGTAATTTTGATCATGTGATTGTCGCAATTGGTGAAGATATTCAAGCAAGTATCTTAGTCACATTGATGGTTAAAGAATTAGGTGTTCCTGTCGTAACGGCTAAAGCATTGAATAAATATCACGCTCGTGTACTCCAAAAGGTTGGGGCAGATCATATTGTTCATCCTGAACGAGATATGGGAATCAAGTTGGGTAGGGCATTAAGTTCTAATCATTTGTTAGATTACTTAGATTTAGATGATGATTACCGATTGGCAGAAATTGATATGACAGATCCGAGATATGTTAATAAGACATTAGATGAATTAAATTTCAGATCAACATTTAATTTAAATGTAATCAGTATTAGACGTGGTAAAGAAATGATTATTTCACCATTAGCAGATCAAATTATTTTACCAAATGATCAGGTACTGATTATTGGTGAAACAAAAGCTGTCACAGAATTTGATGAAAAAATGAACAAGACTAAATAAAAGGACAAGATTGCATATTGCAATCTTGTCCTTTTGTATTATACAAAAACTATTTAATCAATCTTTTTGTGTGAACGATAATTGGCTTAATAAGTATCAAGAGAATAGCCAAAATTGAGACGATCAAACCAATACCCATGTATGGTGGCCAATAGATAAGTTTAACGGTATGATTTCCCTTAGCAACTTTAAAGCTGAGAAAAGTATTCAATGATTTATTAGTTGCTACGGATTTACCATCAACTTTAACATGCCAACCTTTACTGTATGGAATCGTTGTAAAGACGACTTGATGATTACGTTTAACTGATATTGAACCTGTGATTGAATGTTGATTGTATTTTGTAACGTTTAATTCACTAGATTTTAGTTGCTTAATTTGGGATTTAAATGAATTAACATTCATTTGATAAAGCGTAAAGTTTTCTAAGAAAAGGGTTCTTTTCTTTAATTTAGCTGTCAGAACTATTTTTTTACCTTTATTATTGGATGCAATATTAACAACAACTGTATTTCGATACGTTTTATATTGTTTTAATTCGTGACCATTTAATTTAAATAAAACATTATCAGTACTTAATCCTGAACCTAAGGTTAAATAATAAGCATCGTTTGTTGTTGGTGTGTATGTGAAAGTGACTAGTCCAGATTTATTTAGTTTCGTTTTTGTTAGAATAGAATTTGTTAAATTAATTTGTGAACCAACGTTATCAAAATTGACAGTATTAAAATTAATTGGTGTAAATAAAGCATCGTTATTAATACCGGTTAGAGCAGATAACCAATCAGACTGATATCTTAATGGGTTAGTTGTTTTATTCTTGTTTGTCAATATAGTATCATTTGCTGCATAGCCAATTGATAAAGCATACGGATTTTTAACCGTTTCAGTTAACGAGTTATTTGAGACAGGTCTATAGTAAGCTGTATCAGGTTTTTCAGTTAGTGGTGTCAATGTTTCTAACTGTGTGTCCAATGCCTTAGAAGTCCGTAATTGTTTTGGTGTAAAAACGTACTTCATATTTAATAGGGCATCTGTTACCAAGGTACCATTTGAGTAAGTGACATAATTATCACCATCAGGTTGTCCTATCTTACCGTAAAAAGTTGGGATTGATTTTGAAAAAGCAGAACTAAAATGGGAACCGCTGAAAAAATCAGCTGACATGGCATCATTTTTAGTCCGACTGTATGTTTGTGCGACACGATAGAAAGAATTATCAATTTTTTTTAACGATTTACTTTCAGTTGCTAGGGCAGTCGTTGACACGTCGTATTCACTTGTAGATAAATAACTAATGTTATCTAATGAATAAACAGCGTTACATGACATCTCAGCTATTACACTTGCAAATAACAACCATTTGAATGAAGGTGATGCATGATCTTGGAACTGAATTAAAATTAACGTTAAAAGAATAAATAAAATTGATAGGAATAAAGTTTCATCAGATAAATAACTATAAGATTCTTTTGATATAAATAAGTACGTAAACATTCCGATGAATAAAAGACCTACAATACTCAATTTCCAGAATTTTATAGGATTAAAGTACTCAAATTGTTGAGCAGCTAAAAGGATAATCCAAAAGCAAAATACAAATGAAAAACGATAAGGATACCAAACTGGAAATTGCATTCCGTGCCATAGTAAATCTAAAGGTTCAAAGCACATCGATAGGATCAAGAAACTTGTGATTAAAAAAGAGACAACCCGTTCTTTAATTGAAAAACGGTTATTCATGAAATATAAGATAAAACCAATTAAAGCCAAACTCCCTACAAAAATATTAGGGAAACCAGAAGGCATTTGATCAAAATTGAATGAACCAATCACAAATTTTGAAAGCATCGCTAAAGGATTATATTCAATTTTTGCTTTAATAGATTCTTCCGTGTATTCTCCCTTACTTGAAAGCAATGAGAATAGAGTTGGAAAGAGGATAATTGCTGAAATTGCTACAGAAACTAGAGATTTATAGATGAAAATCCATGATTTTTTAAAAAATTGTTTAACTGATAGAGATACACGACTTGTTGTATATAAGAAATATAAAATCATAAAAAGACAGACCATATAACCCATATAATAGTTAACGATTAAAAGTAACGCAAGCCACCAAGTATAAGCCCAACTTTTTGAATTCAACTGTAATTTTTCAAAGCCTAAAATAACTAAAGGTAATAGAATAACAGCGTCTAACCATAATAAATTAAGTTGGTTAGCAATCGTCCAACCCATTAGCGCATACGCTGTGGCAAATAATGGGATATAAAGTGAAGTCATTCTTGTTGTTTTCTTTAATAATAAACCGAACGTAAGGCCTGATAAGGCATATTTTAAAAGGGTGACTACCATAACACCCGCTAAAATTGATTTTCCTGGAAATACTAAGAAAATAAGATTAAAAGGACTCATTAAGTAGTATGCCCACTCACCTAACATATCACCACCAATTGCTTGTGAAAATGAATAGAAAAAACTAGTAGGATGATGGAGAAGTGTGGCTCTAAAATAAGAGAAAAAATCAATATATTGCTGACCTAAATCAACAGTTAATAGAGAACTATTCCCAAAAGGATACATTTTGCGGCCAATAAAGTAACAAAGCATAATGAATAAAGGAATAAGGAAACTTAGAAGGAGTACATGATTCTTTTTAAGATAATTTTTAAGCTTAACCATTTTAAAACCTCTCTGACTATTAATGTATGGTAATAAGAATAGCATATTTGGGACTTTACCGCATAAATCAGCAGCAGATAAAAATATATTTAATCTGATTATTAAAGTTTTTATTATAATATAAATTGTTAGCCTGTTTATTGGGCCAATGAATCTTAAAAATGTGGTAATATGGTAAATGATATATTTATACGAATTAAAAGACTAATAATGATACAGTGAGAGGTAATTAAACGTGAAACTTCCAAAAACAAAACAAGGTCGAAGCAAACAAAATAAATCACATATTCCATTTAGATTAAATTTCCTGTTTTTTATTGTTTTCCTACTTTTTGCAGCATTACTGGCGCAGTTAGCCTATTTACAAATTTTAAACGGAGCTTCATTTGAAGCGACAGTTAATAGTACGGATACGACAACAGAAACTAAGAATGTACAGCGTGGGATGGTTTATGACTCAACAGGTAAGGTTCTAGTTGGTAATAATTCTTCTCGAGCAATTACTTATACAAAAGGATCAGGTATCCTATCGCCTGATTTATATAAGATAGCTAATAACTTAGTAACCTATGTCAGTATTGATACGAGTAAATTAACAGACCGCAATGCTGCTGATTACTACTTAGCGGATAAGGGGCATTTAAAAGCTGTCACTGCTGCTGTAAAAAAAGAAAAAAATTTAACATCTGCTGAGTTAAACAAATTATCAACTACTGATTTTAATACATTGACAGTAGCATATGCTGTTAAAAATAACATTGATTCATTAACTGATGAAGAAAAAGAAGCTGCTACTGTTTTTGGGAAAATGACGGGTGCTTATTCATTATCAACTGTTTACTTAAAAACCTCTGATGTTTCCGATAAGGAGATGGCTGAAGTAGGTGAACATTTATCAGGGATGAATGGGATTAAAATAGGAACTAACTGGTCACGAAGTTACCCAAATGGTAAAAGTATGAACAGTATCATCGGAAATGTCACTAGTGAAGCTACTGGGCTACCTAGTGATAGCGTGGAAACGTTAATGACTGAAGGTTATTCACGAAATGATAGTGTTGGTCAGAGTTATTTAGAAAAACAATATGAAGATGTTTTAAAAGGAACAAAGTCACAAACTAAGGTTGAAGTGGCTAATAGTAAAATAGTAAAACAAGTACAAGAATATAGTGGTAAAAAAGGTGATAATCTCGTCTTAAATATTAACGCTAAATTCCAAGCTCAAGTTCAAAAGATTATGAACGATAGTGTGAAATCAATTGCTGGAAGCAATCCTTATAATCCAGGGGCCTACGCAGTTGTCATGAACCCAAATACAGGTGCCGTTTATGCAATGGCCGGTGTTAATCGAAATATTAAAACAGGTAAGATTACGGATGATGCTTTAGGGTCGATTAATCAAGTATTTACCATGGGTTCTGTTGTAAAAGGTGCTACGGTTATGGGAGCTATGATGGATGGGGCAATTACACCAACTAGCAATACCATAACTGATGAACCTATTAAGCTTGCTGGGACAGCTCCTAAGTCATCATGGTTTAATACATCTGGTTCAGCTAACGTTGCGTTAACAGCTTCTGATGCATTAATGGTTTCTTCTAACTCGTACATGATGCAGTTAGCAATGAGAGAAGGCGGATTCAAATATTCAAGTGGTTCTTCACTGGATATGTCGAATTCAATTTTCCCCAAAATGCGTGGTTACTTTAATCAATTCGGACTTGGTATCAAAACAGGTGTTGATTTACCTGGTGAGTCAACTGGTTTTGAGGGTGTAGCTAACCAAACAAATATTGGTAAAGCACTTGATTTATCTTTCGGAAATTATGATTCATATACAACTATTCAATTAGCGCAATACATGTCAACGATGGCTAATGGTGGTACAAGATTACAACCACAAATTGTAAAAGCGATTCGTTCAACAAATGAGGATGGTTCTTTAGGTTCTGTTCAAACTGAAATGACACCTAATATTTTAAGTACAGTTAACGCAACAAAATCAGAATTTGATGTTGTTCAATCAGGATTTTATAAGGTTGTTCATGGATCAAGTTCATTGAGAACTGGGAATGCGATGAGTGATGTAACACCATCAATTTCAGCTAAAACAGGTACTGCTCAAACATTCTATGGAACATCTGAAACTGAAGCACTTAGTTTGGCTTCATATGCACCTTCTAACAAGCCTAAAGTGGTCGTTGCACTCGTTTTCCCTGGAATGGCTAATAATACAGGTAGTGCTGTGAATGGTCAGGCAGCAGTTTCAATTTATTCAGCATTTTGGAAAACTGTTGAATCTGATAAATAATATTAAGGAAATAAGTCATCTAATACCTGATTTTATTGCTGTAAAGTAAATTTCCTTAACAAATAAAAAAAAACACTAGCGTTTACTTATTAATAATGATATTATATAAGACGTTAAAGACTAATTGTCTTATGAAATTATGAAGAAATATATGGAGGGTTGCAACCATGCGTGTACACATTACATTAGAATGTACGGAATGTCATGAACGGACATACCTATCAAGTAAAAACAAACGTAATAATCCAGATCGTGTTGAGCTTAATAAATTTTGCCCACGTGATCGTAAGGTTACTTTACATCGCGAAACAAAATAACAACGGGAATTTTCCTGTTGTTTTTTTGTTTTAAATAACTTTTATACTAGTTGAAATAAAATCTTGTAAACGTTATTTTGTAAATTTTTATATGAAATAAGGAGCTATCTATGAATTTGGCAAAATACAAAAATACACCATTTATGACGTACTTTTTTATTGGATTATCAGCAATTGTTTTCATCGCAATGACACTTGCTGGTGGTAGTCAAGACACAAATGTATTAATTGAATTTGGCGCTAAATATAATCCACTGATCATGGACGGCGAGTGGTGGCGATTATTTAATCCCATATTTTTACATATTGGATTTGAACATATTGTCCTTAATATGGTTACATTGTATTTTATTGGTATCCAAATTGAGATGTTATTTGGTCATTGGCGTTTTACAGGCATTTATTTGCTTGCTGGAATTGCTGGCAATATTGCAAGTTTCACGTTCAGTCCAGATACTATTTCGGCAGGCGCTAGTGGTGCTATTTTTGGTTTATTTGGGGCATTCCTAATGTTAGGTGATAATTTTAGAAAAAGTGCCTATTTTAGACAAATGTCGCAGCAATTTTTACTATTCATTGTGTTAAATCTTGCGTTTGGGTTTATGTCGTCAAGTACAGATAATGCAGCTCATATTGGCGGTATTTTATCTGGATTCTTAATCGCAACGACTGTAGGCGCACCAAGATTGGCACGAATCAGTCATATTAAACAGATAGCTGCATTCGTTATTTTAATTATTATCAATTTAATTCTGATTAAAATTGGAATTTCTAATAGTATCTAGTTTAAGGTGGTGACCGTTAATTGAAAAATTTGTATGATGTCCAACAACTATTGAAACAATTTGGTGTGTACGTTTATGTTGGTAAACGTATGTGGGATATTGAATTAATGGCATTGGAATTAGATAATTTACATCGATCAGGAGTGATTGATGACAAAATCTATGCTAGAGCTAAAATTGTACTATCTCATGAACATCGAGTTGAAGAACAAAATAATTGAGAGTGTAAGTGGAGGAATTTGAATAATGGTAATTGAAAAAAAATTAATTGGTGTCGACTTAGGTGGCACAACAGTTAAATTCGCTATTTTAACTGAAACAGGCGATATTCAACAAAAATGGAGTATTGAAACAAACGTTCTTGATGAAGGCTCACATATTGTGCCAGATATCATTGCTTCAATTAATCACCATATCAGACTATTTGATATGACTGCTGATCAATTCGTTGGAATTGGTATGGGCTCACCAGGTACAGTAAATCGTGCAGATGGAACTGTTATTGGTGCATATAATTTGAACTGGAAAACATTGCAAAATGTTCAAGCAGATATTGAATCCGGTACACAAATTCCATTTGCTATTGATAATGACGCCAACGTTGCTGCTTTAGGTGAACGTTGGAAAGGCGCTGGCGAAAATGATGATGAAGTTGCCTTCATCACGCTTGGAACTGGTGTTGGTGGCGGTATTATCGCTAACGGTGCATTATTACATGGTGTTGCTGGTGCTGGTGGCGAAGTTGGACATATTACAGTTGAACCTAATGGCTACATGTGTACTTGTGGTAAGCATGGTTGTTTAGAACAATATGCTTCAGCTACTGGTGTTGTACGTGTAGCTCGTGATATGGCTGAAGAGTTTGCTGGCCAATCAAAATTAAAAGAAATGTTAGATGACGGACAAGAAATTACATCTAAATTAGTTTTTGATTTAGCTAAAGAGAATGATGTTTTAGGTAAAATGGTCGTTGATAAGGTATCGTATTATCTTGGACTAGCTTGTGGTAACTTAGGTAATATGTTAAATCCAGCATATATTGTTATCGGTGGCGGTGTTTCTGCTGCTGGAACGTTCCTATTAGATCAAGTTACTAAATACTTTAAACAATTTTCATTCCCAACAGTTCGTTCATCAACATCATTAAAATTAGCACAATTAGGAAATGAAGCTGGCGTTATTGGTGCCGCTTCACTTGCTCGTCAGTTTATTAAATAATAATTGAGGGGAGAACTAGTATGATTTTAGGAGCAGTAAAGGTTAGTTTAATAATTAATATCATTTTGATTATTATTTTAGTTGGGTTAGCTGGTAACCAATTTTATCTTTGGTATATGGGTCGCCGTGCAGCTAAATTAGTAACAAATGAAGAATTTAATGAAGGTATGCGTAAGGCGCAAGTTGTTGATTTACGTGAAAAAAGTGAATTTGATGCTTCTCATATTATGGGAGCAAGAAATATTCCCTATTCTCAATTTAAAACAGCGATTGGTGGTTTAAGAAAAGATTTACCTCTTTACTTATATGACCAAGGTAAATCGATTAGTACTCGAGCAGCCTATAAATTACACAAACAAGGCTATACAGATATTACTATTTTGAAAACAGGTTTTTCAAAATGGGATGGTAGAACAAAAAAACGCTAAAAAGAAAAAGCATTGAGGAATGAAAATTCTTCAATGCTTTTATTAGTTTATGAATGGTGTGATGAACGGCTCTTACGTGTTGCACGTTTACGGTTTTCTTCAATCATTTGTTCTTTTTCTTCGATGGGTGCAACAACAGTTTTTTTAAAGGCAAAGACGCTACCAACTAATGCGCCTACAGTTGCAGCAGTTCCGACTAAGAAACCTTTTGAAAAGTTTTTCATTATGTAGACCTCCTTATTCATTTGACATCTTTATTATGACTTATTCAATCTAAAATTGCCACTAAAAGCACCGCTATTTTACGATTAATGATATAATAATTTTTGAAAGTTAGGGGTGACTTGTATATGCAGACCAAAATTTATGCGCATCGCGGAAGTAAGGGAACCAGACCAGAAAATACGTTAGTTAGTTTTCAGGCCGCAATAGATGCAGGAGCCGACGGCATTGAGACTGATGTTCAGTTGTCTAAAGATGGTGAACTAATCATTATGCATGATGAAAAAATTGATAGGACCACAAATTTAACAGGTAAGGTAGTAAATCTGACACTAGCGGAATTAAAAAAAGCAGATGCAGGAATTAAATTCAGTTCTGACTATCAAGGTGAACAAATTCCAACATTAAAAGAAGTAATTGAGTTGTTAAAAGATAACAACTTTAAAGGCACTTTTAATTTAGAATTAAAAACGAATCATATAGAATACCAAGGTATAGAAGAACTTGTAAATAAACAAATGGAACAATTACCATCAGATATTCATCTTTTGTATTCTAGTTTTAATCCAAACTCAATTCGTAGAATGCAAAAAATTAATCCTGATGCAGAATTCGCGAGTTTATTCCAATTTAAAATTAAAGAGTCGCGTCAATTGGCTAAGCATCATTTAATCACTAGCTTACACCCTGATGTGACCTGGCTGAGAGAACGACATGGCTTATTTTGGCCAAAGCTACTGATTCGCCCTTGGACAGTTAATTCAGTTAAGGATATGACTTATTGTTTTAAAAAGAAATATGATGCCATTTTTACAGATTTTCCTGCAAAAGCAATAGAAGTACGAAAAGATATTCAAGGAGATTAGAAATGACGCAAAAAGTATTGTTAATTGTTGGGCCAACTGCAGTTGGTAAAACTGATTTATCGATAAAATTAGCAAAAAAATTTAATGGTGAGATTATTTCAGGCGATTCTATGCAAGTTTACCGGAAATTAGATATAGGGACGGCTAAAATTACAGAAGATGAGATGGATGGAATTCCACATTATTTAATTAATCACAAGAATAGTGATGAACGTTATTCAGTCGCTGATTTTACAGTCGAAAGTCGCGCAGCAATTAGTGATATTGCCTCTAGAGGGAAATTACCAATAATTGTTGGTGGGACCGGATTTTATTTACAGGCATTACTTGATAATTTTCAATTGGGAACAGATAATGACGACGATTTAAATTTAAGAAAAGAATTACAAGAACGTAGTGAAAAAATCGGTCCTGAGGCACTTTGGCAAGAATTAGAAAGCTTAGATCCAAATGCAGCATTAAAAATTCCAGTTAATAATACGCTACGAGTAATCAGGGCATTAGAGGTTATTAAAAAATCAAATCAATTGTTTTCGGCGCAAGCGGATCAAAAAACGGATGAGTTTAACCCCTTTATTATTGGGTTATCGACTGATAGGTCAGTGCTATATGATCGGATTAATCGTCGAGTTGACCTTATGATTGGTTCCGGGCTGATTGATGAAGCAAAATGGCTTTTTAACCAAAAAACCAATGATTTACCAGCTAGTAAAGGTATTGGATATAAAGAGCTATATGCTTATTTTGAAGAAAAACAATCACTTGATGAAGCGACAGAGTTAATAAAACGCAACTCAAGGCGTTACGCAAAACGACAATTAACTTGGTTTAGAAATAAAATGGCAGTTAACTGGTTTGATTTAATCGAGCATCCGGAACAACTAAGTAAAATAGAAATACAAATAGTGGATTGGTTAAAAGGACAAAAGTCATAAGGAGAAGAATATATGCAAAAATGGATAGATAATTTATCACAGGAGTTAGCAAATGTTGTAGGAGAAGTTGATACTCAAATTGAACCAAGACTAAAAGAAATTGATGAACAGGTTTTGTTTAACCAACAAAAAGTCTTGGAAGCTTTTAAGAAAAATAATGTTTCTGAAACATATTTTGCCGGATCAACAGGATATGGATACGACGATATCGGCCGCGATGGACTTGATCGTATCTATGCAGATGTTTTCAAAACAGAAGCGGCAATGGTGAGACCACAAATTGTTTCAGGAACGCATTCAATTTCAACAGCCCTTTTTGGTATGTTACGACCAGGGGACGATTTATTATATATTACTGGGATGCCATACGATACGATTCAGGAAGTTATTGGTATTTCTGGAACGGGTATTGGTTCAATGAAAGAATATGGTATCGGGTTTGATTACGTCCCATTAACGGCTGACAATCATATGGATTCTAATGGTTTAAAAGAAAAGTTAACGGATAAGGTTAAAGTTGTTGCAATCCAACGTTCTCGTGGGTATGCAACTAGAGATAGTTTTATGGTATCTGAAATTGCTGAGATGATTAAAGAAGTTCGTAAAATTTCAAAAGATGTGATTATTTTTATCGATAACTGCTATGGTGAATTTTCTGAAACAATTGAACCAACAGAGGTAGGTGCTGATATCATGTCAGGGTCACTAATTAAAAATGCTGGTGGTGGTTTAGCTAAAACGGGTGGTTACATCGTTGGACGTGCTGATTTAATTGAAAAAGCTGGTTACCGCCTAACAACACCTGGTACTGGTAATGAAGAGGGCGCCACCTTAAATGTTATGAGAGATTTTATTCAAGGGTTCTTTTTAGCACCTCATGTAACAGGTGAGGCAATTAAAGGTGCTATCTATACGAGTGCATTACTTGAAAAAATGGGATTAGATGTGTCACCAAAATGGGATGCACCAAGAACTGATCTCATTCAAACGGTTAACTTTGGTAAACCAGAACCAATGGTTAAGTTTGCTCAAGCTATCCAACGTGAATCTCCCGTTGATGCATATGTTGAACCAAAACCAAGTGATATGGCTGGTTATGAAGATAAAGTTATTATGGCTGCGGGTACTTTTGTTGAAGGTGCTAGTGTCGAATTGTCAGCTGATGGTCCAATAAGAGAACCTTATACGCTTTATGTTCAGGGTGGGTTAACGTATGCGCATGTTAAGTTAGCAGTTACAGCTGCAGTTGAAAAAACATTCTATTGAACAATCGACTGTAAGCTATGTTATAAAATCTAACATTGTACGTTGACAGTCATTTATTTCCTTGTTACTATAAGGATGTAATTAAAAAGGAGGCTTGTTTATGAAAGAGAAGGAACTCAGACGATCATTAGCGGTATTACCAATTGGAACGGTAATGAAATTAACGGACTTAACGGCTCGTCAAATTCGTTATTATGAGGAGCAGGAGTTAATTATGCCCCAAAGAAATGATGGTAATCGCAGAATGTATTCACTGAATGATATTGATAAGTTATTTGAAATTAAAGATTATTTAGATGAAGGCATGAATATGGTTGGCATTAAAGAAATTTATTTTGAAAAGGAAGCACAGGCTAAAAAGCAACGCAAATTGTTAGAAAAGCCTTTGACAGATAATGATGTTAGACATATTTTTCAAAATGAATTTCTTTCAGTTAGTGGACTTAAAAATCCTGACGATCCTTCTTTTAACACAAACAAGCGTCTATAAATTATAAATACTGAGGAGAGATAAAATGGCAAAAGCTGCATACACTAAAGATGACATTGTTACAATGGCAAAAAAAGAGAACGTTAAATTTTTAAGACTTATGTTTACAGATTTATTCGGAATTATTAAGAACGTGGAAGTTCCGATTAGCCAACTAGACAAATTATTAGAAAACAAATTAATGTTCGATGGTTCTTCAATCGACGGATTCGTTCGAATCGAAGAAAGTGATATGTACTTATACCCAGATTTATCAACTTGGATGATTTTCCCATGGGAACATGAACATGGAAAAATTGCGCGTATTATTTGTGAAGTTTATAACGCTGAACGTAAACCATTCCAAGGTGATCCAAGAAATAACCTTATCCGTGTCTTAAAAGAAATGAATGATTTAGGGTTTACTGAATTTAATATTGGACCTGAACCAGAATTTTTCTTATTTAAATTAGACCCTATAACGGGAAAACCTACAACACAATTAAACGATAAAGGTAGCTATTTTGATTTAGCACCAGTTGATTTAGGTGAAAATTGTCGTCGAGATATCGTGTTAGAACTTGAAAACATGGGTTTTGATGTTGAAGCTTCTCATCATGAAGTAGCACCTGGCCAACATGAAATTGATTTTAAATACGCAGATGCTTTACAAGCCTGTGATAACATCCAAACATTTAAATTAGTCGTTAAAACGGTAGCTAGAAAACATGGTCTACATGCGACATTTATGCCAAAACCATTGAATGGAATTAATGGTTCAGGGATGCATATTAATATGTCATTATTTCATAAAGATGGTAATGCATTCTTTGATGAAAAAGATAAGATGCAATTATCTGAAGATGCCTACCACTTCTTAGGTGGTTTATTACAACATGCACGTGGTTACACAGCAATTACTAATCCAACAGTTAACTCATATAAACGTCTTGTCCCTGGATTTGAGGCACCTGTTTATGTTGCTTGGTCTGGACGTAACCGATCGCCATTAGTTCGTGTACCAATGGCTCGTGGGTTATCAACTCGATTAGAGTTAAGAAGTGTTGATGCAACTGCTAATCCTTATCTTGTTATTGCGGCTATTTTAGAAGCAGGACTTGATGGACTTAGAAATAAAGTTGTACCACCTGCATCTGTTGATAGAAATATTTACGTAATGAACCGTCAAGAACGCCAAGATAATCATATTAGTGACTTACCATCGACACTACACAATGCCATTAAAGCATTGGAAAAAGATGATATCATGGAAAAAGCAATGGGTCCTCATTTATATCCAAGCTTTATTGAAGCCAAAAAATTAGAATGGGCTGCTTACCGTCAAGAAGTTTCTGAATGGGAAAGAGATCAATATTTAGAACTTTATTAAAAAAAGTGTAATAAAGGTTTGAAATGACTAACTAAATGATTGATAATGAAACTAGGACAAGTAAAATTGTTTTAGTTTTTTTGATTATGCAAAGAAAAATCACAATACATAGTAAAAAAAATAATCATTAAATATGAATAAGGGGTAAACTATGATAAAAGACAATCAATTTAATTTATCGGATCACAGTGAAGCTACAAACAATATCGAACGCACTCTATCTAAAAAAGTTGAGTACTTAAATCAACTTAGAGAGGCGATTAAACAAGAAGATGATCGATTAGTTTATCAACTCATTAACCAATCTCGTTACGCACAACTAGTGTTAAAGAAAAGAAGCGTTTCGGAATCTGCCATTCAAGAAGAGTTGGTCATTAAAGATTATCCACAAATTCAACAATATTTAAGTTTGAAACTTATCTCATATTTACGTGATACGTATCCATTCTTCTATTTTGAAGAAATGGAAGTTGGAAAATTCAAAATTCATTTTGGTAATTGGTGGGATCGAAAAGAATTTGGCTATTTAGACGTTTTAAATGTTGAATTTAAATTTGATGAAGAAGAACTAGCTAAATTAGCTAAGTCTTTTGAATTGGAAGAAACGAATAAACGTGTTAATACAGATAAAATTAATCAAATATCAATTCAAAATAAAGAACGTCAAGAATTAGTTGATTCTCAGGATGAACGTGACGCTGAAAAAGACAAAATTCGCGAAGATATGAAACGTAATTCACAAGAAAAAGGGCGTCCTTGGGATGCTGGACGTATTCGTGAAGAACGTCGCGTGTTAAAAGAAAGATTAACAGAGTTAACTGAGATGGATGAAAAAGCCAGCAGTGCATATCAAGATATTAAATCAAGTGAGACTGATGTTTTAAGTTTAGCCAAAGAAGATACGTTGATTGGTTATGAAAGACAAAGTGTTATTGGTATATTTGGTGATTTTGAAAAATTCACTAAACAAAATGATGCCTTATATTACAGTTATTTATCTCACTTAATTAGTCAAAAAGGACAGGTGACTGAATAATGGCTGAAAAAGAAAAGCAGTTAGTTTCTACAAAATCGCGTTTAGTAAACTTTAATGAACAAATTAAATTAAGTCTGAACAATGGGATTAAATTTACGGAAACATTAGATGTTTTAATGAATACCCAGGATAAAGTTGAGTTGATTGATGCCGCAATGAGTTTGATGGGTTATCAACTTGACACTAATTATTTAACATTCCCGCAAAAATATAGTGCTGCAGATTATTGTTTACTCTTCTTTAACCGTTTAATGGACTTGCATGATAATGAAACGGCTATTTTACACTTCTCAGAGCCTAGAAAAGCACTTGTCCATGAAATACCTGGGATTAATGTCGTAGATAGTTTTTCCTTTAAAATTGATGATAATGATGGCGCTTATTATGTTGCACAAGAATCAGGAGAATCTTTATTTTATTTAAATTTACGTAAAAGAATGATTCGAATTAATAGTACAGCTATTACAAATGTCTTAATTGTTAGTTACTTGGAAAAATTAGACGCAAAATCGATTAAATATCTTGAAATGATGTTAATTGATTTTGCGACGTATTTAAAAGAAGATTATGGATTTAGCGTTGATCTTAATCTATTGGATTCAGGTAATCCAGCAAGATACGAATTGTCTGAAGATATACTTAAACGAAGTGTTATCGATGAATTATTTGTACTTGCTTCAGAAAATGAGTTAATGGTTGAAGCAGGCGCAAATAATAGTGCTGTTTTAAAATTAGCTAAATCTGAAATAACAATTTATGATCAACAACAAATGGGTGAGAGTGATAATGAAAAATGGGTCGTTGCTGTTATGGATGCTGCCCAAGAAATTTCATGGTTCGATATTTTGTTGAATGAACCTTTCATTAGAAATTGGTACTTGAATAATATAAATGAATTAAGTATTAAATCAGATCCCTTGATTTTTAAATAATAAAAAAATGTCTGTCCGTTAGTTACTAGTGGGCAGATTTTTTTGGAGGAAAATTTAGTGAACTTAACAGATATGATCCAAATGGAACGAAGCTTTGATCGGGATGTTATTCAAGATAAAAAAATTAGATGGAGTCCTGAAGAGAGATTGTTTAACGCCTATGTGAGCTTGGATGTTGAACTATCAGAATTAGCCAACACGGTTGAATGGTTTAAAGTCTGGAAAGAAAATCGTGGACAAAAAATGGAAAAAGGCAAAACGCATGAAGAGACAGTACTCTCAGAATATGTTGATGCAATGAGTTTCTTTTTTAATATTGCCAATCAAAATAAATGGACCTATTTATTATTAATTAGTGACGAAGAGATGGATGATTTTGCAAAAAAGCCTATGACAATGTCATTGAATAAAGTCTTTTTATCGTTAAAATTAATGATTTCTAAAAGTTTATTTAGTCATAAATTAGAAGATTTTAAACATGCTTGGCATCTTTTTATTAAATTCGGGTTAGTTGATTTAAAATTGTCTTGGAATGATATTGAAAATGAATTTGTTAAAAAAAATATGGAAAATATTGAAAGACAAGAAAATAATTATTAATTAAAACAGTCTTAAATTGGAGCTAACCAATAATATTGGACAAAAATTTAAGCAGGTTACTGAATTTTAAGAGCTTGGTATCGTATTATTAGTAATTAATTTACAACTGAGCGTCGTAAATAAGGAATCATTAATAATTCGTATTTTAAATTTTAATAAAGAAAAGCCTTCGACATTGGATTTTTGTCCAATATTGAAGGCTTTTTTGTGTTAATAACTGAATAACAGTTTTTATTTGAATGAGACTAATCTCTTTTAAAATTAACTTAAGTAAAAAATCAAGAACCAGTATCAAAATTAAAATCAGCACCATCTTCAGATTCATGAATATGAACGTCTTTAGCAGACGAAGTACTATCATTAATATCAAAGCTCTCAGAAGAAGATGTCTTCTTAGTAGATGATGAAGATTCTTTAGAAGAATCTTTGGCCTTAGAAGATGAGGCCTTTGTGTTGGATGATGCAGACGACTGTTGAGAAGAAGAGCTATTTTTGTTAGAACTGGAATCAGAATTATAACTATATTCGCAAGCAGACAATAGTAGCATTGATACGCTTAGAACCCCTAGTAAGCTAATAAATTTTTTCATTTTAAATCCCCCAATATTTTTATGGTGCAAAGCGAGCAGTAGGAATCGCACCTACTAAAAGTATCTATACGCTCGTTAGAAATTTATGTTAAATTTTGTTTATTAGTGCTTAGCAGGAGCTTGTTTGAGTGTGAAAACTGCTGCAATGATTAATAAAATAAATGTAGGAAGGGCAAAAACCATTGATAAAAGAAATAAACCGCAACCAATAATACCAAGAACATGGCCAGTAATAGAGATATCAGCTTTTCTTGATTGAACAAGTGCAACAATGTGAAGAATAAGGCCAATTCCTAGCATAATATAAAAGAAAATAGCTGTACCGCTAGTTAAGGTTGATGTTCCAGAGACAGCGTGTGATGTTACAGTAGATTTATTGATACCAGTTAAAATAACGATAAGCCAAGAAAAGGCTACTAATATAGTATTTATGATATCGAAAGTACCTGCTGCAGTGTTAATTTTTAGTTTCATGAAGAATTCCCCCGTATGGAGCTTTTAACGTGATTCCCTATCTGCACGTAAGTATTCTATTTTATGTATATGATATTTTATAAGGCAGTGAAGAAAGCGATGGCGCCTAGAAAGATACCCGGTACGTTTGCAAAGAATATAGGCCAGTCTTTATTTTTACCACATACGCCATAGACAGTCCAAAATATGCAATTAATACAGGCAACCAAGGGCTGAACAGGATTACCCTGGCTACCATTAAGGTTGGAAATGATTTGTGGGATGTATGAGACATACATTAAGATAGATAAAATACTTGCAAACTTCCCGATTTTTTCTAGAGTGCTATCATTTAATAATTTCATTCTAATTCCTCCAAACTTTTTTATGCCTCTCTATAATAACTAATTATCAGTTATTCTACAAATTATAACAACTGGGAGTAGGTAAAAATGTTTGGTGTTGGTGAAAATAAACTTGTGGATGATTTTTATTATTAAAATGCATCAAAATTTTCTTGGGTGATAAATTAATTATTTAAATGAAGGCTAGGTATTTGTTTAGGTTAATATCTTACTAATTCAGAACTGTTATTGTAAACTCAGTATTTTGTTTTTAACTAATACTGACTATTTATGAAATTGCTGGATCTGAATAGCAAAGCTATAGAATGTTGAATAAATGATATTTAAATAGTGGTACATTCAGTAGAAACTATAGGACTAATAGTTTCTGTTAACAGATGACTACGTATCAAAAAAATTTACAGGGATGAGTTAATGCGTTGCTCTAATCAGAATGACGTTCCTCAGATGATTATCAAATTTAACAATAATTTTTCTTATAAAGGTAGCGCAGTTATTGATACTATTCATGAGTTGACCATTTAGGAGAAGAATGAAGTAATCAGAGAAATTACACTACTTGAGTTTCATTAATGATTTAGATAACATAAAACCCACTTAGTAAGGTGACTTATACATACAACTATTACTCTGACTGGCAATGATTATAACAAACGTAAAGGGGGAAATGCTATATCTTCATTTAACGAACTATTCCCACAAGTCAATGAAAAATCTACAATTAATAAGGTTAAACGTTTTTTTAAAGTATGGTTACCAAAAATGCAGAGATATAGTCAGAAGGATATTAGCGGAATTAAGTCGCCAATTATCATGGATATGCCTAAAAAGTACCTCAGGGAACAATCAACACGAAGAGACCATAACTAAACGTATCTATGCTGAGCAAGTTATTAATAATGTTCTAGTAGCTTTAAAGAGTTGTGACACTATTAGTAGAAAAATATTAATAGATGTCTATATTGCAGAAGATAATAAATAAAATGATATTGAAATGGATGATTTAGGATATGAAAAGACGAGATACAGTTTTTACAAGAATCGAGCATGCTTACAGTTTGCTGATTCATTCTTAATTGAAGACTTACATGATTTCAAAAAGTGAACATTTAGTGAACAAATTGAAGTGATTAATCTGTTATATTAGTAATATGATATTTTGATATCAGTTATTAATCTCTAATCCAAATATTTATACACACATGAGAAAGGTATTGTTTACCTGTCTTTTTTATTGTTTAATAATAGAGCGAGTATAAATTATTTGGAGGAGTAACTATTTGGACAATTATTATGTATTTAAATTAAATTTAGCACCAAATATAATTAGAACTTACGTTGAAAGAAAATCAGAAGGTTGGAAACAGCTTAAACATAATGTAATAAAGGATGATCTAACTAATAGTTTTGGAATACCTAATGGATTTGAAAGGGGAACATATTTAAATTTTATTTTTAAGGATACTGATGTTAAAGAAGAATTATCCAAATCTATAGAATATACAGAATTTGTTGCTCAATCTAAAAAAATAGAAGAGGAATATTTTGCTGTTATAGAAAACTATGAAAAAAATTCGGGCATTTTATGGACAAAAGAATTTTTGGGCGTTACAAAAGTTGAAATGAGAACAAAAATGGACAAATTACTTAAAAAATATCCATTTTTAAAAGAATCATTAGATGATGTTTTAGAAGATGATATAATAGGCAACTTAAAAGGGTACGGACGTTACGGACATGGTCGTAAAATGATGCTAGAGGCTAGAAAAATAATACGGTATATTCAGGATAAAGAATATATAAATGCTGGAGTGAATTTTTTTTATGAATTGGAAACTGAAAAAATTTTAATTTCTACTAATGACAAAAGTTTGAAAGAAGCTATTAGTATGTCTGAAAGAATAGAATCATTTATAAATACAGCAGAAAATACCAATATGGGTGCTGTATCAGTTAATGCAGTTCAAGATAGCGTTAGCATTAAGCAAGATTATGCAAGAGTAACAGTACATCTTGTCTATCCTAATGGTGCCCAGCAAGTTGAAGATAGGGACCTTGCTAGTCGAAAACGTATAAATGCTGAAGATGTGAAAAAAATATATAGTGCCCCTAGAGGAGAAAAAGTAAATACAGTAGAGTTAAGTAAACAATTGGGTGAAGATGCTAAGCGAGGATACCTTAAATCGATAAAACATAGGGCAATGAGTATAATGAAAATTGTACCTGTAATAGTTAATAAAAATTTTCATAAATAGGTGATAGTATGGTAGATAATAAATCATTGATGAGAGCATTATGGACTTCAAAACGAGCAACTATATGCAATATATACTCTAAAATTGGAATTTCGATAAATGTAATATTTACAATAATATATTTATTTTTTCCGGATATTATTAATGTTAATTATGAAGTTTCAAGCTTATTGGGTATTTCTGTTACCGGATTATCTTTTACATTCGCATTATTTGTTGCGGTTAAAAGTATCTTTGATATAGATAATTTAGGACACATATATTTAGTTTCTAAAACAGATACTCAATTAAAAAACGTATTTGTTGAAATATTCACACCATTTATGTGGACTTCATTTTTATGGCTAACCATAGTTGGAATATCAATTAGTACTATGTTAATATCATTTGAAACCTTTATTGATTTTGAAGTAATTTTGTATTTGAAAGGAATAGTTTTAATTTTAGTATTTACGGCGTCTTTGAATATTTTTGGGCTTATTTTAGACATCATCCGAGATACTCAAAAAAAGGCTATAGAGGCTGGAGAAGAAGAAGCTGAGTCAATAATAAAAAATAATAAAATGAAGTGAACCCTAAATATTGGACGAAGCTTTATGCAGCATTCTGGGTTATAAAAATTCGGTGTTCAACCGGGCTTTTACAACCCAATTTTATTTTAATTCGTGAAAAATTATAGTCATTTATCCAAACCGGTACTTGTGAAACTAGTGTTTCATATGTATCGGTTTCTTTTTGATAGAAAGCTTCAGCTTTCATAATATGGAAAAAGCTTTCCATGGCAGCGTTATCTAAACATGTTGCTTTACGTGACATACTCTGAAAAATACGATATTTTTTGAGAATAGTAACCCAATTTTTGTGTTGATATTGGAATCCTTGGTCAGAATGAATCGTCGTTCGATAATTTAAATCTTTTGGGATTTTTGCAATTGCTTGTTTCAAAACCTTTGTTGTAAATTTAACTGTTGGATGTTTACTAATCTGATGACTTAGAATTTTGCCTGAAAACAGATCATAAATACAGGTGAAATGGGCCCGTTCATCGATTGTTTCGTCACCCCAACGGACTTCTGTAACATCTGTTGCTAGTTTTTGATAAGGTCGGTCCGAAAAGAAACGGCGATTAATCAGGTTTTTAGAAACGGTACCAACTTTTCCTTTATACGAGTTGTATTTGCGTGTCTGGCTGAAATTGAAGTAGCTCCCATAAATTAAATCTCCTTAAATTTTTAAAATTTTGTAGCAATACGACCAATGAGCCTTGCACTCATAGCCAGCTTAACTGGTGGTCGAAAGGGTAGTTAGGCGTCCATTACAATAACTTGTAATTCTTCAGTTACAAATTGATTGATGCCTGCTAAAAATTCTTTAAAATAAGTTGTTTCATTGTGGAAGTTAACTGCGTCTTGGTCTTGCCAATGCTCAATTATTGCATAACGATTGTTGGCACCTAATTGTTTAAAATGATTGTATGAAATATTACCAGATTCTTTTTTTGATTGCGTCACTAGAGGATCAATAAAATGTTCATATTCTGTAATACAATTTTCATTAACAACTAAACTAACATTAAAAACTTTCATGATAATATTCTCCTTTTTAGCTTTTAACGTGATTCCTATGCACGTAGATAAACAAAAACGAGCAGCAGGAGTTGCACCTGCTTGAAGTATCTATACACTCGTTAAAATTAGTTAAATATTTATTCCCAAGTTGAGTCCCCGTAAGTGACAGAGAACGGACCAGCATTAGAAGTTGTAAAGTATAATGTCATTACAGCTTTTTTTCCGGCAGCTATTGAATTTGGAATATTACCAGAGTAAGTCTCTGAATTAAATTCCCCAATAGTATCATCACTATCATAGACGTCAAACTTTTGACCATTGAAATCTAGTGGACCTGTACCATTATTTTGAACGGTTACTTTAACAGCAACTTGTGTATCACCGGATTTAACATCATTTAAAGGAACTGACGTTTCTTTTTCAGCAGAGTCAACGGTTATCTTTGAGTCGTCAGTTAAATCTACAGAATCGCCAAAAGATGAAGTAGATTCTGAATCGGATTCATCATCAGTGTATGACTCATCGTCAGATTCTGAATCAGATTCAGATTCATCGTCAACATATGAATCATCATCGTCATCATAACTAGAATCATCATCTGATTCTGACGAGTCACTAGCACTTGACGATCTAAAATTAGACGATGAACGCGCTGACGAATCTTTATCAGATGTTACCGACATCACGCTAAAAGAAATAATTGATATGCCTAAACCGGCAATCAATAAAATTAGTGGTATTAAATTAGAAGCTTTATTACCCCAAGCTACAATAAACCAAGTTACACCTGTAAAAAAAACAACTAAACCAATAAGAAAAATAATTGTAAATGTAGTACTCATGAATATATTTCCTCCGAAATCTATATCTCTACTCCTAGAAATATGATAAAATTATTTGTTAATATATTTATACCCTCTAACTTGCTACCAACAGGTTAGGGGATTTTTTAATAGTTTTATTTCAAACAATTTACTAAAGCTTAAGTAATTGCTTGATATTTTTAACGTGTTTTCCAGTAATACAATATAAAGCGTTGCCAACAGCCTTACCGACAGAAAATGCTTTCTTATCGCCTGATATTTTAATACTTTAGTAGATTTATTGATAAAAATATCCATGCAACAAATATGCAACAAATGTTTTGAGCATTCTATCCTTTATAGTCTGTTTTCACCTAAATAAAAAAATAGGAACGCCCGTTTAAAGGCATTCCTATTTTTATAAATCGGTCTAGAATGGATATCTATGACTCGGGTGAGATTCGAACTCACGACCGTCCGCTTAGAAGGCGGATGCTCTATCCAGCTGAGCTACCGAGTCATAACAACATTTAATAGTATATGATAAAATACTGGTACTTGTCAATGGAAATTGGTAGAACTCTTATAAATTATCAAAAACATGAATGAAAGTTTTGATGAAATGTTCTATAATAAGAAAGTAATAGACATAAATGGAGATAAAGACTATTTAATTATGAATAAAGAGGTTGAAAAATGGTTGATTCTAATGATCCACGGGTAAAGAGAACAAGACAAAATTTAAAAAAATCATTAGTTGTACTCATGAAACATTACAAAGTTGAAAATATTAGCGTTCAAAAGATTACTCAGGAAGCAAATGTCACTCGAGGAACATTCTATCTGCATTATCATGACAAACAAGATTTTATTAATCGGGCAATGGATGAAATTTTAGATGACTTTTTTGATTACATTATGATTATGTCAAAACAATCACCAGATAAAGCGTACGTTTATTCGAAACCAGTTGAAGTTTGTTGTTTAAATCGGGTGTTTAACTACTTACAAGATGAATCAATGATGTTTGGCGTACTTTTAAATAGTCAAGAAGATGTCGCTTTTTCTGATAAAGTATATGATAGACTAGTTATCTACTTAAATAACTTTAGAGAACAGTTAGCAGGCGATTTTGAAGTATCTAAGATACCAAACGAGTTACAAGTATCCTATGTTGCATCAGCGCACCTAGGCTTCATTAAACGTTGGTTACGAGACGATATGATCTACACACCGCACTACGTTGCTAAGGTTTTAAAAGAAATTACTGGCGTTGATACAAGTAACGGAGTCAATTTAACAAACTTTTTTGTTGAAAATGATGGATAACGTTGACTTAAGAAGTTACATTTGATATTATAATAACGTTGTATTTGTGAACACCACAACTGCAACCGCACGTTTTAAGTTTTTAAGCGTCAGGTTGTCTAAATCTGATCACTAAATTACGGCGAGTCTAAGTAATCTATAAGGAGGTGTAATACACATGTACGCAATTATTAAAACAGGTGGCAAACAACTTAAAGTTGAAGCCGGAGAAGCTATTTACATTGAAAAATTATCAGCAGAAGCTGGTGAAAAAGTTACATTTGATGAAATTGTTTTAGTTGGTGGCGAAAAAACCGTTATTGGTGCTCCTTTTGTTAAAGGTGCTACAGTAACTGGTACTGTTGAAAAACAAGGCCGTGAAAAGAAAGTTGTTACTTTCAAATACAAACCTAAGAAACATTCTCATACAAAACAAGGTCATCGTCAACCATATACTAAGGTTGTTATCGATGCTATTAACGCATAATTTTGAAAGTAGGCTACTAGTATGATACGTGCAGTTATTTCTCGGAGAGATGCCAAAATCATCGATGCGTTTGAAATAACAGGGCATGCTGATTCTGGTGAATATGGTCAAGATATTGTGTGTGCTGCGGTTTCGGTATTGACTATCAATACAGTTAATAGTTTGACCGAACTTGCTAAACTTAATCCTGATGTTGAGATGGATGAAGATAATGGTGGATTAATGAAAGTTAAACTATCAGAATCTGAGTTAAACGATGCTACAGGACAGTTATTTTTAGAAAGTTTAGTTTTAGGACTACAGTCAATTGAGCAAAACTATCAAGATTACATTAAATTAACACTTAAATAATAAGACTATAACAAGGAGGTGCATTGATTATGTTAATGAATTTACAATTTTTCTCACATAAAAAAGGTGGGGGTTCTACTTCTAATGGCCGTGATTCTGTCGGTAGACGTTTAGGCTCAAAAAGAGCTGACGGACAAGAAGTAACAGGTGGTTCAATTCTTTATCGTCAACGTGGAACACGTATTTATCCTGGTGTTAACGTTGGTAAAGGTGGAGATGATACTTTGTTTGCTAAAGTCGATGGTATCGTTCGCTTCGAACGTAAAGGCCGCGATAAGAAACAAGTCTCTGTATACCCTGTAGCTGAATAATAATAACTCAAAGGAAACCTCTTCATTTTATGATAGAGATTTCCTTTTTTTGTACATAAAAGGAGTGTTTAAATGAATTTTGATAGAATTAAACAATTACAATCAACTTTTGAGAAACTCTCGATTGATGCATTTCTAGTGACGGATACGACAAACATATTTTATTTAAGTGGTTTTGAAGGTGATGGTGTATTGTTAATTACTGATACACAACAATTTTTAATCACTGACCTAAGATTTGAATTGGCACTAGAAAATCATGATAAAAAATTAGAAATAAAATTTACGCGTGATTATCTGGGTGCTGTATCTGACATAATTAGTGAAAAAGGATTAACAGTTATGGGATTTGAATCATCAATATCATTTTTAGAGTATGATCAATTAGATGAAATCCTTGTTAGTGATTTGGTGCCATTTACTAATATTGTTGACGAATTACGACGTGTTAAAGATAAGGATGAGCAGATAAAATTAATAAAAGCAGGAAAATTAGCTGATGAAGCTTTCAATTATATTGTGTCGACGATTGAAGTTGGTCAAACAGAAATTGAAATTGCTAATCGGCTAGATAGTTATATCAAAAATTTAGGTACTATGAGTGAATCTTTTGAAACAATTGTAGCAAGCGGTATTCATTCAACATGGCCACATGCAACGGTTTCAAAACGAAAGATTCAAGACCAGGATCTGATTACGATAGATTTTGGCTATTATTACGAGAACTATACATTTGATGTCACAAGGACCATCGCCGTGGGATCGATATCTGATGAATTAAAACATATCTACGAGTCTGTTTTAACGACACAAGAACGAGTGATTTCATTAATTAAACCGGGAATAAAATTAAGTGAATTAGCTAGAGTTGCTAATGAAACAATCGCCGATGCAGGATATGGTAAATATTTTAATCATGGGATTGGGCATGGAATTGGCCTATCAATTCATGAATTACCTAATATTAAATTGGATGATTCAAACAGTGTTTTGCAAGCAGGCGACGTCATTACAATTGAACCAGGGATTTATGTACCAAACCTTAGTGGGGTTCGAATTGAGGATGATATTTTAGTGACTGAGAATGGCTATCAAATGTTAACGAATTCTTCTAAAAAATTAATGATAATATAGACTTTAACTTGCTTTTATATGTCCATTATTGCTATTATTAGAACTATGAGATACACGAGATAGTAGGAGGAATATTATATTATGATGTCCGTTAATGAATTTAAAAATGGTGTTACAATCGAAGTTGATGGTGATTTATGGCGTGTTGTTGAATTTCAACATGTTAAACCGGGTAAAGGTTCTGCTTTTGTTCGATCAAAACTAAAGAATCTCCGTACAGGTGCTGCTCAAGAAAAAACATTCCGTGCTGGTGAAAAAGTTCAAAAAGCACAAATTGATAATAAAAAAATGCAATATCTTTATGCTGATGGTAACAACTATGTATTTATGGATATGGATACATATGAACAATTAGAATTACCAGAAGAACGCGTGCATGAACAATTAAATTATTTGAAAGAAAACTTAATTGTTAATGTTATTATGTTTGGCACTGAAACACTTGGTGTTGACGTTCCTAATACAGTTGAATTAAAAGTAGCATCAACTGAAGCGGGTATTAAAGGTAATACACAATCTGGTGGAACTAAACCTGCTGTTCTTGAAACAGGATTAGTTGTACAAGTGCCATTCTTCGTTAATGAAGATGAAATGTTAATTATTAATACACAAGATGGCACATATATTTCCAGAGCACAATAAATCGACGGAGGTTAAACTTATGGCTGAAGAAACAAATATTGTTTTAAAAAGTACTGAACCTTCTTTGGGTGACATTAAGATTGCACCTGAAGTTATTGAAATTATTGTTGGAATTGCTGCTAACCAAATTGATGGTGTTTACTCAATGCGTGGGACAATTGCTAAAAATTTAACTGAATTATTTGGCCGTAAAAAGTCACTGGGTAAGGGTGTTAAACTTGATTTAACAGATGACCAGTTGAATATTGATGTTTTTGTTTACCTTGATTACGGTGTATCTGTTCCTAAGGTTGCATTAGTGATGCAAGAAAAGATTAAACAACAATTACTATTTATGACAGGTTTAGAAATTATTGAAGTAAATGTTCATGTTGAAGGGGTTATTCCTGAAAAGGAAGCCGATAAGATAGATACTGACGATTTATTTTCAGAAAAAGATGGTGAAAATTAGTGAGTGTAATAGTAACTAGACATACGATTCGCGAAAAAGCATTTCAAGCATTATTTGCGTTAAATTCTAACCCAGATGGTGATAGAGAGGCTATTTATCGTGAATTGTTAGAAGTTCCTGATGAAGAGTCGGCTGTAATTCCACCTTATTTAGAAGCATTAGTTTCAGGTGTTAGTGATAAACAAGCTGAGATAGATTCTGTTATTGAAGAAAATCTAACATCACGCTGGAAACTATCACGCTTAAACAATACGGATTTAATTATTTTGAGATTAGCTATTTACGAAATGAAATACGTAGATGATGTTCCTGCTAAGGTAGCATTGAATGAAGCTTTAGAAATTGCTAAAGAATTTAGTGATGATGAATCAAGAAAATTTGTTAATGGTGTGTTAGATCCAGTTGTTGAAAAAATGCCTGTTGATATTGAAAAAACAAATGAATAATAATGATTGAGAAGTGTTGCATTTTTTGCGACACTTTTTTTTTAGAAATGAATACCTTAAATATGATAAAATGTAAGAAGTAAAAATGGAATAGAGGTGCTAAATTATGGCTAAATTAATTGATGGTAAAAAATTGGCACAAATAACGACGGATAATTTAAAATCTGAGATAGAAGCTTTAAAGAAAAAGAATGTCTTTCCTACATTAGCTGTTATTGTAGTTGGAGAAAATCCAGCAAGTAAAATATATGTTAAGAATAAGCATCGAATTGCTGAATCTATTGGGATAAAATCGATTGTTAAAAGATTACCTGATACGATATCAGAAAAAGAGTTGCTAAATCTCATTAATGACTATAATGATAATTCAGATATTAATGGCATATTAGTACAGTTACCTTTACCGAACCAAATTGATGAAAAAAAGATAACCGAAGCTATTAAACCAGAAAAAGATGTTGATGGATTTCATCCGATAAATATTGGACGATTAGCCATGAATGATCCACTAGCAATTCCATGTACACCACTGGGAATTATGAGAATGTTTAACGCATACAATATTGATTTAGACGGTAAAAATGCAGTTGTTGTTGGCCGCAGTAATATTGTGGGTAAACCAATGGCGGCGTTACTTTTAAACGCTAATGCAACAGTAACGATAACGCATAGTCATACGGAAAATTTATCAGAGATAACTAAACAGGCTGATATTTTAGTCGTTGCAATTGGTCAAGCAAACTTTATTAAAAAAACCGATGTGAAACAAGGTGCTGTAGTCATCGATGTCGGGATGAACCGCTTAGATAGTGGTAAGTTAGCGGGAGATGTCGATAAGGAAGTTGCAGAGGTTGCAGGATATCTGACACCAGTACCAAAAGGGGTTGGACCTATGACGATTGCAATGTTGATGGAACAAACAATTGAATTAACAAAACGGAGTGTTGGCATTGAATAAAGATAATTATTTATCAGTTACATCATTAACAACATATTTGAAGAAAAAATTTGATGCTGATCCTTATCTTGGGACCGTTTATTTAACTGGCGAAATTTCAAATTTAAGACCTCGACCTAATGCGCATCAATATTTTAGTTTAAAAGATGATCATGCTAAAATTAGCGCAATTATGTTCCGTTCAGCTTTTGATAAAATAAAATTTAAACCAGAAGATGGCATGAAAGTTTTAGTTATGGGCCGTATATCTTTATATGAAGCGACAGGTAACTATCAAATATATATTGAGCGAATGGAACCTGATGGTGTTGGTGCGTTATATCAAGCCTATGAGCAGTTAAAAAATAAGCTACAAGCTGAAGGATTATTTTCAGCACCAAAACAGGCATTGGTTAAATATCCTAAACGAATTGCTGTGATTACAAGTCCTTCAGGGGCTGTCATTAAAGATATTATGACAACCGTTAAAAGACGTTACCCGATTGCTCAATTAGTTTTATTTCCTGCGATTGTACAAGGTGACAAAGCAGCTAATGATTTAGTTAAGCGGTTAAAACAAATTAACGAATTAGGCCATTTTGACACGATTATTATTGGTCGAGGCGGTGGCTCAATTGAAGATTTATGGCCATTTAATGAAGAATCTGTTGCAAGGGAAATATTTGCTAGCCAGATTCCAATTATTTCTTCAGTTGGACATGAGACAGACACAACCATTGCTGATTTAGTGGCCGATGTTCGGGCAGCAACGCCAACAGCAGCAGCAGAATTAGCTGTCCCTGTTTACGCCGATGAATTAATTAAGATTAATCAATTAAAATTGAGACTATTACAAGTAACACAAAATATTTTAAGTTTAAGAAGACAACAATTAGATAAGATTCAACAATCATATGTTTTTCAACAACCTAATCGGTTATATGAGGGTTACCTTCAAAACTTAGACAATTTAGCACAACGCTTAATGCAAGTAACAAAACAAATTATCACAATTAAGAAACAACAATTTGAACAAGCTAATGGTCAGTTGCGCTATCAAAATCCGCAACAATTGGTTAGTCAACTGCAAGATCAAGTAAAACAACAAAACAAACAGTTACATCAATTAATGACCTACTTACTTGAAACAAAGAAACAACAGGTTGGCGAAAAAATAAATGCGCTTGATTTATTAAGTCCATTGAAGATTATGGGACGAGGATACAGTTACGTATCTATGGAAGATAAAATTATTAAAAGTATTAATTCAGTGAATATAGATGATAACGTCGTGTTACACCTTACAGATGGTAAAGCATATGCAAAAATTGAAAAAGTTGAAAAAGGAGAATAAAAAATGGCTGAAAAAAAAGCGACATTTGAAGATAACTTAGTAGAACTTGAAAAAATTGTAACAGAACTAGAACAAGGTGATGTTCCTTTAGAAAAAGCATTAACCCAATTTCAAAACGGTGTTAAGTTGAGCTCAAAATTGCAAAAAACATTGGAAAATGCTGAAAAAACATTAACCAGTGTCATGAATGATTCTGGTGAAGAAGTGCCATTCGAACAAGGCTTAGAAAATGAGTAACTTAACTAAATTTTCTGATATCGTATTACCAGAATTTAATCAAATTATGTTGAATCAATTACAGGCTTTAGACACTGAAAAAAAGTTAAAAGAATCGATGACTTATTCAGTTGAAGCGGGTGGTAAACGTATTAGACCACTAATCATTTTTGTTATTTGTCAAATGCTTAATCGTAAACTTGATAAGTCAGTTTATTCTATTGCTGGTGCATTAGAATTAATTCATACCTATTCATTAATTCATGATGATTTGCCTGCGATGGATGATGATAATTTAAGACGTGGTAAACCAACAAACCATATTATTTTTGGTGAAAGCATGGCAATTTTAGCTGGTGATGCACTAAATACATTAGCCTTTGAATGGATCAGTAACGCAGAGTTGCCTGATTCACAAAAGGTATTACTAATGGGTCAACTAGCTAGGTTAGCTGGCCCAGAGGGAATGGTTGGCGGTCAAGTTGCCGATATTGAAGGTGAACAAAAAGAGTTATCATTAGCGCAGTTGAAACAGGTGCATAAGCGTAAAACGGGTGATTTAATTGAATTTTCAGTTTACGCAGGTAGCATACTTGGAAAAGCGACTGACCAACAGCACGTAGCGTTTATGGCATATGGACGTCATTTTGGGTTAGCTTTTCAAATCTATGATGATATTATGGATGTCGTTGGGACATCTGAAGAGATGGGCAAGGCTGTTCATAAAGACAATCAAGAAAATAAAAATACGTATCCTGGACTAATGGGAATTGATCAAGCTTATAGGATGCTCGAAGAAGTAACCAATCAAGCTAAAGATGCTATTCAAACGCTTAAGCAAACAGGGTTGGAGACAGAGTATTTGGAAGAATTGTTACATTACTTTAAATTAAAAAATTAGGAGTCACTATGAAAAAAGAGCGCATTGATGTTTTATTAGTTAAACAAGGGTTATTTGAAACTCGTGAACAGGCCAAACGTGCAGTTATGGCTGGTGAAATTCTGGGTGAGAATGAAGAACGATTGGATAAACCAGGTGTTAAAATTTCTGAAGAAACTGTGCTTCATTTTAAAGGTAAAAAATTACCTTATGTGAGCCGCGGTGGACTTAAATTAGAAAAAGCCCTTAAAGTATTTGATGCAACCGTTCAGGATAAAACGGTCTTAGACATTGGATCATCAACCGGTGGCTTTACCGATGTTGCTTTACAAAATGGCGCAAAATTAAGTTATGCGTTAGATGTTGGTACCAATCAATTAGTTTGGAAATTACGACAAGATCCAAGAGTTGTTGTGATGGAAAATACTAACTTCAGATATAGTAAAAAAGAAGATTTTGAATTTGGACAACCCAATTTTGCAACAATAGATGTATCGTTTATTTCATTACATCTTATTTTACCTGCATTAAAGAAAATTATTACTGAAAATGGGGATGTTGTGGCATTAATAAAACCCCAATTTGAAGCAGGAAAAGAAAATGTTGGAAAACATGGTATTGTACGAGATGAAAAGATTCATCGTCAAGTGCTCGAAGACATTGTTCAATTTTCTATTTCCACTGGATTTAATGTTGCGGATTTAAGCTACTCACCAATTAAGGGTGGCGAAGGTAATATTGAATTTTTAATTCATTTAAAGTCTGCGATAAATGAAATTGGCGAGATTTCGGATAAGGTTAGTATCGATGGCGTATTAACTGCTGCATACGATAACCTGAATGCCGTTAAATAAGGATTTAAAGTGAAGTTCTTTAATAATAATTGAAATTACGTTATACTAACTCTATGGGTGGTAGAGGTTATCGGGTGAGGGGGACTTTAATGAAAAAGCAAGAACGGCAACGTTATGTTCGTGAATTATTGAAGAACAATAATATTGATAAGCAGGAAGATTTTGTGAGTTTGCTTAAAAAACAAGGGATTACAGTCACACAAGCAACTATTTCTAGAGATATTAAAGAAATGCAATTAATTAAAGTGCCATCTGCTGATGGAACTTACAGTTATAATTTACCTGTTCAAAAAAAATTGAATACAGAAAAAAAATTAACTAAAACGTTAAAAGATGCTTTTATATCAACTGATGTTCAAAATGAAATGTGTCTCGTTAAGGTGACGCCAGGAAGTGGTCCAGCAATCGTATCTTTAATTGAACAAATGAATTATTCATTTGTTTTTGGTACTTTAGGCGGAGATGGATCAGCTCTAATTATCTGTCACTCGAACAAAGATGCGTTAAAGTTAAGTAAAATTTTAAATGAGATTGTAACTGAATAGATAGAAATAAAATCTGTGACATTTGTTTCAGATTTTTTCTATTAAAGGGGTGAAAAAAATGTTACAAGAATTGACAATAAAAGATTTTGCCATTATTGATTCTTTGAATATCGATTTCATGGCTAATATGACAGTTTTAACAGGTGAAACTGGTGCGGGTAAATCCATTATCATTGATGCTTTGGGCCTCTTATCAGGTGGTAGAGGGTCCCAAGAATTTATTAGAAAAGATGCAAAAAAAATGGTGCTACAAGGACTCTTTATGCCAACTGAAAACTCAAATACGTTAACGAAGTTGGACCAATTAGGTATTGGCCATGATGATAACTCTGTGATTTTACAACGTGAAATACATAGATCTGGTAAAAATATTTGTCGCATAAACGGTATGTTGGTTAACACGAGTACACTAAAATCAATTGGTGAAACGTTAGTTGATATTCATGGCCAAAATGAACATCAAGAATTAATGCAACAGGATAAGCATTTGGGCATGTTAGATGAATATATTAAAAATGATATTCAAACACTGAAGCATAGTTATCAAGAAGCATTTGAATACTATCAAAACCTAAATAAGTTACAAATAAAAAGACAAACAAATCAAAACGAATGGGCACAACGATTAGATATGTTACATTTTCAAAAAGATGAAATTGAAAGTGCAGATTTAATTGAAAATGAAGAAGACATATTAAGCGCTGAAAAAGAACGTCTAGAAAATTTTCAAACTATTAATCAGTCACTGGATGCAAGTTACCAAGCGTTATCGGGTGATGATGAAAATACAGTTGACCATGTTGGTGTTGCAATGTCTAACATGCTAAAAATTGATAATTTAGATAGTGAATATAAAGACTTAGCAGAACGGTTGTCGTCAGCCTATTATATGCTGCAGGATGCATCTAGTGACCTATTGCGTCAGTTAGACTCCCTGGAATGGGATGAGCAACGATTAAATGAGATTGAAAATAGGCTTGAATTAATTGTACAATTAAAACACAAATATGGTGATTCTGTTGAAAAAATATTAGCTTATTTGAGTCTTATATCTGAAGAATTAATTGAAATGGAAGCAACTGAAGGTAATGCAGATGATTTAGATAATCAAGTTAATTTAGCTAGAAAAGAAGCCCATAAATTGGCTGATAAATTAACTAATGTTCGAAAAAAAGCAGCCATCATTCTACAAAAAGAAGTGCATAAACAGTTAAGTGAGTTGTATATGGACAAAGCCGTTTTTGAAGTTAAATTTGATTCACTCAATCAGTTAAATAGTACCGGACAAGATAAAGTTGAATTTTATATTCAAACAAATGTTGGGGAAACAATGGGGCCATTAGCTAAGATTGCTTCTGGTGGTGAACTTTCTCGAATGATGTTAGCGTTAAAGACAATTTTTTCTAGGACGCAAGGTGTCACAAGTATTATATTTGATGAAGTTGATACAGGAGTTAGTGGACGTGTTGCCCAGGCAATTGCTGAAAAAATTAATCAAATTGCCCAACAATCACAAGTTCTATGTATCACACATTTGCCACAGGTTGCTGCAATTAGCGAGCACCATTACTTTATAGCTAAAGAAGTGATTTGTGAACGTACAGAAACATCTATTAAATTGTTATCTAAGGAAGATCGTATTCAAGAAATTGCTCGAATGCTTGCCGGTTCTGAGATTACACCTTTAACTGTTAAACATGCTGAAGAATTACTAAATACGGCACAAAAAAAATAATTAAAACCAAGGTACTACTATGAATAGATGATTGGTTAGTTATAAAAAAGGAGAGTACTAATATGCTTAAGTTTGATAAAATATCAAAAATTTATAAAGGTAATAAAGCTGTAGATAATTTTAATTTGGAAGTTCAAGATGGTGAATTCATTTGTTTCATCGGAACATCTGGTTCAGGTAAAACAACTACTATGAGAATGATTAACCGTATGTTGACACAAACAGAAGGTACAATCACTATTGATGGTAAAGATATAGCCAAAATGGATCCCGTTAAATTACGTCGTAAAATCGGATATGTTATTCAAAATATTGGTTTAATGCCACATATGACTATTCGTGAAAATATTACATTAGTACCAAAATTATTAAAATGGCCTGAAGAAAAAAGAGATGAACGCGCTAAAGAAATGATTAAATTAGTTGAACTACCAGAATCATATTTAGACCGTTACCCATCTGAACTTTCTGGTGGGCAACAACAAAGAATCGGAGTTGTCAGAGCTTTAGCTGCTGATCAAGATATTATCTTGATGGATGAACCTTTTGGTGCGCTTGATCCTATTACTAGAGAAGCTTTACAAGATTTAGTTAAAGATTTACAAGAACGTTTAGGTAAGACATTCGTTTTTGTTACTCATGATATGGATGAAGCTTTAAAATTAGCAACACGAATTGTTGTTATGTCTGAAGGAAAGATTGTTCAAGCAGATACACCCGATAATATTTTGAAAAATCCAGCAAATAAATTTGTTGAAAACTTGATTGGTCAAGATAGACTTATCCAAGCTCGTCCAAGTATTACAACTGTTGGTCAAGTTATGTTAGCTAACCCAGTTTCAATTACACCAGGTAAGTCATTAGTAACAGCTATTCGTTTAATGCATGATCGTCGAGTTGATACGTTGTTAGTTACTGATGATGCTGGTATTTTAAAGGGTTATATTGATATTGAAAGCTTAGATTATAGTTTCAATACATCAAGTAGTGTCAGCGATATTATGAACAAAGATATTTTCTATGTTAAAGAAGATTCATTAGTTCGTGATACTGTTGAACGTATTTTAAAACGTGGATTTAAAAATGTACCTGTTATTAATAAAGATGGTATATTAGTCGGAATTGTAACCCGCGCTACCCTAGTTGATATTGTTTATGATGCACTTTGGGGTGATGAAAATAGTGCTTCTCATGAAGAAGTAACTAAAATAATGACGTCAGACTCAGGTACAGATACCGATGAAACTAGCCCAAGTTCAACGAAGGAGGGTTAATAATGACTTCATTTTTACAAGAATATGGGGCAATGATTGTCTCAAAATTATGGGAACATATTGAAATTTCAGGAATGGCATTATTTTTTGGAGTAGCAATAGCTGTTCCTTTAGGAATTTTACTAACAAGATTACCTAAGACAGCCAATATTGTAATTGCAATTGCTAGTATGTTGCAAACAATTCCTGCTTTAGCTTTACTAGCCATGATGATTCCTTTATTTGGGATTGGTAAGTTACCAGCTGTTGTAGCATTATTTATCTATTCGTTGTTACCAATATTAAGAAATACGTATATTGGTATTAAAGAAGTGGATCCAGTGTTAAAAGACGCTGCTAAAGGGATGGGTATGACTAATTTGCAGTCGATTCTGCAAGTTGAATTAGTTATGGCATCTCAGGTTATTATGTCTGGAATTCGTTTAGCTGCAACTTATGTAATTGCTTGGGCAACATTAGCTTCATATATTGGTGCTGGTGGCTTAGGGGATATGATTTTTAATGGATTAAATTTGTATCAACCAAAATTAATTTTAGGCGGTACAATTCCAGTTATCTTATTAGCCTTACTAGTTGATTTTATACTTGGACAGGTTGAAAAAAAGGTAGCACCAAAAACAACAAGAAATTAAGGAGGCTTTAACATGAAAATTACGATGAAAAAAATACTTGTTAGCTTAAGCCTTCTGTTTGCCGGTGTGAGTCTATCAAGTTGTGGGTTTCCTGGTTTAACAGGTGGCTCTGAATCGACAATTAAAATTGTCGCACAATCAACGACGGAATCTCAAATTATTGGATCAATGCTACAACAATTGATTGAACATGAATCAGATAATCAAGTAGAACTGATAAATAATTTAGGTTCTGGTACATTAAGTTTTAATGCACTCAAAAACGGTGATGCAGATATATCATCTGCTAGATATACAGGAACTGACTTAAGTGCGGTATTAAATAAACCAGTAGAAAAAGATACCGTTAAAGCTAATAAAATAGTTAAAGATGGATTCGAAAATAGATTCCAAATGAAATGGTTTGATAGTTTAGGTTTTGCTGATACTTATGCATTTATGGTTACAAAAGAGACAGCTAAAAAGTACAATTTAAACACAGTATCTGATTTAAGAAAAATTGAATCTAAATTAACAGTCGGTGTTGATGCCAACTGGATTAGCCGTGTAGGTGATGGTTACGATGGTTTCCAAAAAGAATATAATATTAAATTTGGTAACATTTATCCTATGCAGATTGGATTAGTCTATAGCGCTTTGGCAAAGGGTAAAATGGATGTTGTTCTTGGATATTCAACTGATGGCCGAATTAAGAGTTATGATCTGAAAATTTTGAAGGATGATCGTCACTTCTTCCCACCATATTCAGCAAGCCTTGTTGCAAATGATTCTATCTTGAAGGAACATCCTGAATTAACACCGCTTATTGATCGACTTAAAAACAAAATTAATTTATCAACAATGCAATCATTAAATTACAAAGTTGATAATGATTTTTACGAACCAGCAGTAGTTGCAAAACAATTCTTAGAAGAACATCATTACTTCGAAAAGGCGGGTGATTAATATGAATACTTTTGATCAATTGATGTCTTATTTTAGTAATAATGGGTTATATGTTTTACAAGAATTTACAAGACATTTTTTAATTTCAATATATGGTGTGATAATTGCTGCAATTATTGGGATTCCAATCGGAATTTTTATCTCAAAACATCATAGATTGAGCGATGTAGCAATAGGTGCTGCTAATGTTATTCAAACTGTACCATCATTAGCAATGTTATCTATTATTATGTTGGGACTAGGTTTAGGTGTTAATACAGTTATTGTAACTGTTGCACTTTACTCACTATTACCTATTTTAAAAAATACGTATTCAGGGATGATTAATGTTGATCCTGGCGTTCTTGATTCTGGTAAAGGGATGGGAATGACGAGACTTCAAATCCTTTATATGATTGAGTTACCGTTATCATTATCAGTTATCATGGCCGGAATTAGAAATGCATTAGTTGTTGCAATTGGTATTACAGCAATTGGTTCATTTATTGGTGCAGGTGGACTTGGAGATATTATTATCCGAGGAACAAATGCAACTGATGGAGCAGCTATTATTTTAGCTGGTGCATTGCCAACAGCTCTAATGGCCGTTATTGCTGATGCAATTTTGGCACTTATTCAAAGAAAATTTGATCCAACAACAATTAAACGTAAATAAAAAAATGGTCATTTTCTAGTTGTTATAGAAAGTGACCATTTTTATATTGAATCGATTAAAGCGATATAACGGAGTTGATTATCAGTAAGAAGGTAAGTGATATTCGTATATTGCGTTTTAAATATTAATTGATTAGAACCAGAACGTCGGTGTAAGGTACCACGAAGTTCTTGGAATTCTTTTTGAAATCCAGTTGGATTTAATTGTAAAATAATTGTTTTTTTCATTTTTAAAACTTTTTCTGTAAAGAGTGCTAATTGAAATTGAGGCATTTGTGGTCTTAAAATAAAGTCATCTAAATCAAAAATTTTATGATATGAATATTGTAGTGTTGAGCCAATAGTTTGAATTGTTGTTTGTTGTTTATTTTGCATAATAAAGTTCCTCCCCGAACGTTTGTTTGTATTTTCATTATACGAACAAACGTTCGGTAAAGCAAGTGTTAATTTATAATATATTTAAAAGATGACAACAGCGCATAAAAAGCTTGAATAATAGCCGTAAAAAGTGCATACTATTTATTAATACTTATCTTAGAGGAGTTTACAAATTTAATGGCTAATCGTGGAATGTTGATCGTACTATCTGGTCCATCAGGGGTCGGTAAAGGAACCGTAAGAAAAGCAATTTTTGACCAAGCTGACAATAAGTTTCTTTATTCAATTTCAATGACCACTCGTAAAATGCGAGAAGGCGAAGTTGATGGTGTTGACTATCATTTTGTATCAAAAGAAGAATTTGAGAATGAAATTTCAACGGGCGGTATGTTAGAATACGCCAAGTATGTTGACAATTACTATGGAACACCGTTAAAATATGTAAATAAGATGCTTGACGCTGGTCAAGATGTCTTTCTTGAAATTGAAGTACAAGGTGCTATGCAAGTTCGAGAAAAAATTTCTGATGGTTTATTTATTTTCTTAACGCCACCTGATTTGATGGAATTAAGACAAAGAATTACAGGACGTGGAACGGATGATTCTGCAACTATTGATAAACGAATGACAAAAGCCATTGGTGAGATTGATATGATGCAGAATTACGATTACGCGGTTGTTAATGATGAAATAAATGATGCTGTTGAAAAAATTCAAACGATTATTAAAGCTGAACGTTGGCGTGTAAAACGATTTTTACCTGACTATAGAAAACAATTAGGAGATGTATTTAAATGATTTTATATCCTTCAGTAGATGACTTATTGAAACAAGTAGATTCAAGATACTCATTAATTATGTTAGCAAGTAAACGTGCCCATGAATTAGATGCTGGCGCTCTACCAATGCTTTCTAATTACAAATCAAAAAAGAATGTTGGACGTGCTTTGGAAGAAGTTGTTACTGGTGATTTAATTATTGATCCAGTTGAAAAAGAAGATATTCGTTAATCTGATTAAATGAAAAGGAGTTAAGACAAGCTAATTGTCCTAACTCCTATTTTATTTCTTAGAAAATTGATACAATAGAGAATAGAATAAATTCGGTATGGGGGCGACATGAAATGACACTTGAAAATAAAAAAATCGGTCTTGTTGTAACAGGTGGTATTGCAGCGTATAAAAGTTTGGGATTAGTCCGAGCACTAATTAAACAAGGTGCTAGCGTTCGAGTTGCGATGACCAAAGCTGCAACTGAATTTGTAACACCCTTGAGTTTTGAAACGTTGAGTAAAAATAGGGTGTTAACTGATTTATTTTCAGGAAAAGAGTCTGAGCATGTTGCACATATTGAATTTGCAGACTGGGCAGAATTAATGGTTATTGCACCAGCGACAGCAAACATTATCGCAAAAATGGCCAATGGTATCGCAGATGATTTTGTTTCAACCACTTTATTAGCAACTGAGGCACAAAAAATTGTTGTGCCCGCAATGAATGAACATATGCTAATGAATTCTGCTACACAACGTAATCTTAAATTTTTAGGACGAAATAACATTCAGATTATTGAACCAGAAATAGGCTTTTTAGCAGAAGGTTATTCAGGTAAGGGACGTTTTCCCGAATTAAATGTGATAATGTCAGTTATTCAAACTTCCTTTGAGGATAGTGACAAACCATTAGAAGGTAAAAATGTCTTAGTGACAGCTGGTGGTACACGAGAACGAATCGATCCAGTTCGTTTTATCGCTAATGATTCTTCTGGTAAAATGGGTTTCGCAATTGCGATTGAAGCGCAAAAGTTAGGTGCTAATGTCACCTTAATTAGCGGAATAAGCCAGTTGCCAGACCCAATTGGCGTGACAACAATTAGAGTTACAACTGCGTTAGAGTTATCTGAAGCTATCAATAAGCGATTTGATGACCAAAATATTTTGATAATGGCAGCAGCTGTTTCAGATTATCGTGTACAAAATGTTGCAGATCAGAAAATAAAAAAAGCTGAATCTACTTTAACGTTAATATTAGAAAAAAATCCAGATATTTTAAAACATTTGGGCCAAATTAAGCAAAATCAGTATTTAGTCGGATTTGCTGCGGAAACCCAAAACGGACTAGAAAATGCACAAGAAAAATTAGAAAAGAAAAATTTAGATTTATTGGTTTTAAATGATGTCTCAAATTCTGCCATTGGATTTAATAGCAATGATAATGAGGTAACACTGCTTAGACCAAACAGAAAAAATGATTTCATAAAGCAAACAAGTAAAAAGCAAATTGCTAAGGAATTATTAGCTACTATTATAAGCGATGTAGTAAAATAAGCAGTTAATTAAATGAAAGGAGGTTTCAGTATGTCACAATATGCAAAAATTATCGTTGATGTTCCTACGATGCAAACGGACCAGCCATATACGTATTCAATCCCAGCAGTATTAACAAATCAGATTGAGATTGGCATGCGGGTTATTGTACCATTTGGGAATGGTAAACGATTGGTTCAAGGATTTGTAATTGATCTTTTTGATAAGAATGAGTTCGATGGTCATGTAAAAGATATTCAATCAGTCGTTGATTTAAGACCTGTTGTGAATACTGAATTATTAGACTTATCTGAGTGGATAGCTAATGAAACCTTTTCCTTCCGTATAACTGCCTTACAAATGGTTTTACCGAGTGTCATGCGTGCAACCTATAAAAAGCGAGTTCGTTTAATTGACGAAATTGATGAAGATTTACAAGATAAATTATTTCAAGGTCAAGATTCTATTGAATTTGATCCAGAACATATGGATGCTCAAATAATTAAAGAATTATTACAACTTACCAAGGCTGAAAAGGCTGAGATGATTTATGAAGTTGGCAATAAAGCTAAAGTTAAAATGCAAATATCAATCCAACCAAAACTTGGATTCGAAGCATATGAAAATATTCGAAGTGGTTTACGTAAAAATGCTAAACAACAGCACTTATTGATTGACTATCTACAATCACTCACTGAAGATAGCTTGATTCCTCAGAAACAAGTTGTTGAGGAAATAGGCGTGACACCTGCAACAATTACAGCTGGAGCAAAAAATGGTTGGCTTGAAAAAGTTGAGACTGAGGTATATCGGGACCCATATAAAGACACAATTATTGAGCCAACCAATATGCAAGAATTAACCTCAGATCAAGAGGTTGCGGTGCTAGCTGTCGATGAGGCTATTAAAAGTGGAACTAATACAACATTTTTACTTCAAGGTGTGACGGGGAGTGGGAAAACAGAAGTTTATTTGCAGACAATCGCAAAAGCGCTAGAACTTAGAAAAACAGCTTTGATGCTTGTACCAGAAATAGCTTTGACACCCCAAATGGTTAAGCGAGTTAAATCACGATTTGGTAATCTAGTTGCGGTCCTGCATAGCGGTTTGTCTGACGGTGAGCGTTATGATGAATGGCGCCGGATTGAGCGTAAAGAAGCGCAAGTAGTTGTCGGTGCACGTTCAGCCGTTTTTGCACCATTAGATAATATTGGCGTTATTATTGTTGATGAAGAGCATGAATCGAGCTATAAACAAGATGAAACACCAAGGTATCATGCAAGGGATGTTGTTCTTTGGAGAAGTAAAAGACATCAGTGTCCTGTCATATTGGGTAGTGCAACACCATCCCTCGAATCTCGTGCTAGAGCTCAAAAAGGCGTGTATGAGTGGTTACAATTACCTCAACGTATAAATGGTCATCCCATGCCAGAAGTTACGCTAATTGATATGAGAGAAGAAATGAAAAAGACTGGTGAGAGTAATTTTTCTGAGCCACTTAGACATGAAATTACTAAGCGCCTTGAGAAAAATGAACAGACTGTTTTAATGTTAAATCGTCGTGGGTTTTCATCTTTCGTAATGTGCCGAGATTGTGGATTCGTGCTACCTTGTCCTAACTGTGATACTTCTTTAACATTGCATATGGATACTCATACAATGAAATGTCATTATTGTGGACATGAAGAAGGTATTCCTAAAACTTGTCCTAACTGTCATAGTCGAAAAATTAGATATTATGGTACAGGTACGCAAAAAGTTGAAGAAGAACTTAAAACGTTATATCCAGAGGCTAAAATTTTACGAATGGACGTTGATACGACACGTAAAAAAGGCGCACACGAAAAAATCCTAGCTAAATTTGGCGCAAAAGAAGCTGATATTTTATTGGGTACACAAATGATTGCGAAAGGGTTAGACTTTCCTGATGTGACGTTAGTTGGCGTTCTTAATGCAGATACAGCACTTAGTTTGCCTGATTTTAGATCAAGTGAAAGAACGTTCCAATTATTAACCCAAGTGAGCGGTCGAGCTGGTCGAGCTGAAAAAGAAGGACATGTTATTATCCAAACTTTTAATCCAGATCACTACGCGATTCAATATGCGAAGCATCATGACTATGAATCATTTTATAAAAAAGAAATGTCAGTTCGACATATGGAAAATTATCCACCATATTATTATACAATTCAGCTCACTGCTAGTTATACGGATGAGGCTGGAGCAGCGAAAAAAATGTTAGAAGCAGTTCAATTTTTAAAACCAGTGTTATCAAAGAATGCGATTATTCTTGGACCAACACCAAAATCAATTATGCGTGTTAATAATCGTTTTTATTATCAAGTGGTTATTAAGTATAAATCAGAAGGTCAATTAAAAGAACGACTAAGAGAGTTAATGACTAAATCTCAAGCCGAAGTTCGAAAAGGTTTAAAATTAACGATTGATTCTGAACCAGTAAACTTTATTTAAATTAAGGAGATATTATGACGTCAATTGTATTTATGGGAACACCAGAATTTTCAGCTCCAATTTTAGAAAGTTTAATTGAAAACGGCTATGACGTGAAAGCTGTTATGACACAACCAGATCGAATGGTTGGGCGAAAACGTATTTTAACGCAATCACCAGTAAAACAAGTTGCAGTAAAACATGGTATTGAGGTATTACAACCAGAAAAATTAAGTGGCAGCGATGAAATGGCCAAAGTAATTGCAATGGCACCCGATTTTTTGGTAACTGCAGCATTTGGACAATTTTTACCAACAAAATTATTAGAATCTGCTAAAATTGGTGCAATAAACGTCCATGGTTCACTATTACCTAAATATCGTGGTGGCGCACCAATTCAATATGCTATTATGAATGGTGAACAAGAAACAGGTATTACCATTATTTATATGGTTAAAAAAATGGATGCTGGAAATATTATTAGCCGTCGTGCAATTAAAATTGAAAATAATGATGATACTGGTTCAATGTTTGAAAAATTAAGTTTATTAGGTAAGGAACTATTACTTGAAACATTACCAAAACTAATTGATGGTACAAGTGAATCAACACCACAAAATGAAGATAAAGTAACCTTTTCACCTACCATTAAACCAGAAGAAGAAGCCCTTGATTTTTCAAAAACGGCTAATGAAATAGACTGGAAAATTCGTAGCTTAAGACCGGTACCTGGTGCATATACGATTTTAAAGGGTAAGAGAACTAAAATATGGGATATAACTGTACTAGATAAAAAAACTATTTTATCTGCTGGAAAAGTAGTTGAAGTAGCTAAAAAATCACTTGAAATTGCTTGTGGTGATGGGACCGTATTAGCTATTAATTCGCTTCAACCAGATGGTAAATCAAAACAAACCATTGTCGACTACCTAAACGGTAGTGGGCAAGGAATAAAAGAAGGACAACAGGTGATTGATGTATGACAACTGATTTAAAAACGACACCCCGATTCTTAGCAGTTGATCTTTTAACAAGAGTTGCTAAACAAGGGACGTATTCAAATATTGCGTTGAACCAAGTGATTAAGAATAATCATATGGAAGTTCGGGATGCTCATTTATTAACACAACTAGTTTACGGTGTTATCCAAAGACGTCTCACTTTAGAATATTGGTTGGCACCATTTGTTAAAAATCCTAGCAAAATGGATAATTGGGTTCAAGAATTACTATTGAGTGCCATTTATCAGATGCATTATCTTGATAAAATTCCAACTCGCGCAATTTTTAATGAATCAATTGAAATTGCAAAACGAAAAGGCCATGCAGGTACGCGTAAATTTGTTACTGGTGTTTTACATGCAATTGAGCGTGAAGGTATCCGTCCTGTTTCTGAAATTAAAGATGATATTGAACGTTTGAGTATTGAAAGTAGTACACCAGTTTGGTTGGTAAACGAATTAATTAAACAAGTAGGCTTAGAAAAAGCGACACATTTGTTGGCTTCAATCAATGAAGCACCTGATCAATCTGTTAGAGTAAATACAGCTAAAGCAACTGTCGAAGAAGTCATTGAAAAAATGGAAAATGAAGGCTTTGAGGTGAAACGTAGTCAAGTTTCACCAGTTGGGTTATTAGTGACTAATGGATTTGCTCCTGATAGTGGCGTTTATCACGATGGGTTAATTACGATTCAAGATGAAAGTGCAATGTTAGTTGCTGACGCAATGAATATTCAACCAGGTGATAAAGTTTTAGATGCATGTGCCGCACCAGGTGGAAAAACAACCCATATTGCATCATTCCTAGATGAAACTTTATTTGGTGAAGTTGTAGGGTTAGATATTCATGCACACAAAGTTAAATTAATCGGTGATAATGCTAAACGTTTAGGTTTATCTAGTGTTGTTGAGGAGATGGTATTAGATGCACGTTTAATTTCAGAAGAATTTGATAATGAATATTTTGATTCAATTCTTGTTGATGCACCTTGTTCTGGAATTGGATTATTACGTCGTAAACCAGAAATTAAATATGAAAAAACATTAGCTGATTCAAATAATTTACAAAAAATTCAATTAGCTATTTTAGACAAAGTGGCACCAACTTTGAAAAAAGGTGGTCGCTTAACTTATAGTACATGTACTATTTTAGATATTGAAAATAAGGATGTTGTTAACCAGTTTGTTGAAACTCATCCTGAATTTAAAGTGATTGAAACGCCAACTGCTTTGGCATTAAAAGAAAATAGAGACGATAAAGAATTAACTATTTATCCGGATGATTATCATTCAGATGGATTTTTCATTACATGTTTAGAAAAACAACTTTAGACTCGAGGTGTAAGAATGAAAGTTGCCTATCAAACAGATGTAGGTAGTGTCAGAGAAAATAATGAAGATTACGTCGGTGTCTTTCACAATAAAAGTGGTATTTCTTTTGTGATGGTTGCAGATGGTATCGGTGGTCATTTGGGCGGAGATGTTGCTTCAGAAATGGCCGTTTCACACATGGGATTTCGATTTGAAGGAACTAATTTTAGCCAGCCCAGTGATGCAATTAAATGGATAACCAAAGAAGTAGAGATGGAAAATAAACAAATTATTGAAAAGTCTAATCAATATGAAGATCTTTCAGGTATGGGCACAACAATGGTATGTGCCATATTCTTTGAAGAAAAATATATTGTTGCCAATATTGGTGATAGCCGAGGATACTTATTACGTGACAAAGAACTTTATCAATTAACTGAAGATCATTCAGTAGTGAATGAATTAATTAAGCGTGGCGAACTAACCGTAGAAGATGCTAAAAATTATCCGCAAAAGAATATGATTACAAGAAGTTTAGGTATCTCGTCAGATGCTGATGCTGATATTGCGGTTAATGATTCTGAGTCGGGTGATTTATTATTATTATGCACAGATGGCTTAACTAATATGGTCTCTGATGATGAAATCAAGACGGTCTTAAAAAATACTACAACTGTTGAAGAAAAAGGCTCGGAATTAATTAGATTGGCCAATAAGGCAGGCGGATTAGATAACATTACCGCACTCCTGGTTAGCAATGATCGGGGGATAGTGTAATGAAACCTGATACAATTTTTAATGAACGTTATAAAATAATAAATTCATTAGGCGAAGGTGGCATGGCAAATGTCTATCTTGCGACTGATTTAATTTTGGATCGACCAGTAGCTGTTAAAGTATTGCGAGTCGATTTAAGGGATGATCAAGATACTGTTAGACGTTTTAAACGTGAGGCATTGGCAACAACTGAATTGGTTCATCCAAATATTGTGAATGTTTATGATGTCGGTGAAGTAGACGGACTGCAATTTATGGTCATGGAATATGTGCCGGGACATGATTTAAAAACATATATAGCAAAAAGGTTCCCAATTCCATATCAAGTTGTGATTGATATTATGACTCAAATTTTATCAGCTGTAGAAGTAGCACATGATCACAGTATTATTCATCGTGATTTAAAACCACAAAATATTTTAATAGATGCAGATGGTAATGCTAAAATTACAGATTTTGGTATTGCTGTGGCATTGGCTGATCATTCGTTAACACAAACTAATACTTTATTGGGTTCTGTTCATTATCTTTCGCCAGAACAGGCTAGAGGTAGCATGGCAACAAAACAATCTGATATCTATTCGCTTGGTATTATTTTGTATGAAATGTTAACTGGGCGAGTTCCTTTTGAAGGTGAAACAGCTGTTTCAATTGCCCTAAAACATTTTCAAAGTGATGTGCCATCTGTTCGGGAATTTGATCCTAATATTCCGCAGTCTCTTGAAAATGTTGTTTTACAAGCAACAAGTAAAGTACCGCGAGATAGGTTCCAATCTGCTGGAGAAATGTCAATTGCTTTGCGAGAATCTTTGGCTAAAAAAAATGTGGCAAAGTGGCAGCCTGAAGAGGTTATCAGTGGTGAAACTAAAGTATTGCCGGTATTTGATAAGCAGACTGTAGAAACACTTAGTCCGAATCAGGAACCAGATGTAAAAAAAGATACGAAAAAGAAAATGAGTCGTCGTAAAAAATGGACTATCGGCGCAATCATTTTTGCTTTTGTCGCTCTTATTCTGGGTGGTGCGATTCTTGCAATGAGTTCACCAAAAGAAGTTAAGGTCCCTGATTTAAGCGGAATGACAGTTAGTGAAGCAAAATCAAATTTAGCAGACAAAAATTTGAAACTTGGTAAAATTACTCGAACAAATAGTGAAACCGTTGATAGTGGTAATATCATTAATTCAACACCTAAGAAGAATGAAATAATTCGAGAAAAAAATCAGGTTGATGTAATGGTATCAAAGGGAAAAGCTAAGATAACAATCGAGAATTACGTTGGTAGTAATTATGAGGATGTTAAAACAACGTTAGAAAATGATGGCTTTAAAGTTGAAAAAGAAACGGAAGAGTCAGAATCTGTGACTGAAAATGAAATTATGGCGCAAGATGTCACAGCGGGTGATAAGGTAGTTCCGAGTGATACAGTGATTACATTGACAGTTAGTTCAGGTCCTAAAGTGTATACACTTAGAGATTTAACAGGATATACAAGAAAAAGTGTTCAGGATTATACAAGCGAATTAGGTGGTAATCTGACAATTAGCGAGGCCTACTCAGATTCAGTTGACAAAGGTCAAGTTATTAAACAATCACCAGCAGAAGGAAGCTCTTTTTCTAAAGGTGATCGATTATCAGTTGTTATTTCTAAAGGAAAAAAAGTCACAACTGATGAATTTACCAGGACTATATCTGTTCCATTCAAATCAATTGTGTCAGAAAGTTCAAGTTCAGTTGATGAAGAAAAAGATACGGATGAGGACAAAGACTCGTCGTCAGATGATAGTTCCAGCTCTAGTTCAAGTTCTTCAGAATCAAAAGCAGATGAAAATGCTATTGAAATTTATATTGAAGACAAAACACATAACATTGATGATATTTATGAACGGAAAACAATTACAAAAGATACTGATTTTAAATTATCATTTGTTTTAGATTCTGGAAAAGCAGGAAAATATAAAATTTTGCGTGATGGTGAAGTAATTGCGGAAAATGATAATGTAACTAAAAATTAAATAAAAGATGTGGTAAAATTAGATTAGAGGGTAAACTTCTAATCTATTTTTTAATTAATCATATAAAACGGTTACATGAGTCCAGTTAAAGGAGGTTAATTTATTGGTAACAGGTCAGATTAGACAATCATTAAGTGGCTTTTACGACGTTGATGTCGAAGGCGAAACTTATCGAACAAGGGCTCGAGGTAATTTTAGAAATTCTAACCAGGCACCACTAGTTGGCGATTGGGTTGACTTCAAAGCTGAAAATAAAAAAGAAGGCTATATTCTTAATATTCATGATCGAGAAAACAGCTTAATTCGACCACCAGTAGCTAATATTGATGAAGCAATTGTTGTAACGTCATGTGTTGAACCAGCATTTTCAAGCAATCTATTAGATAGACAATTAATTATGCTAGAATCGCATCATGTTAAGCCAGTCTTATACTTTTCAAAGGGCGATTTAATTCCTGAAGAGAAAGTAGTTGAAATAAGCAGTATTATTGAAGCTTATAGTCAAATCTATCCAACATTTTTTCCATTTGGTAAAAATGAAGATGTTGTGGTTAAAGAATTACAAGATACCTTTCCGGGTAAAATTGCAGTCGTAATGGGTCAGACTGGTGCAGGAAAATCAACATTACTAAATAAAATTATGCCAGAGTTGGAGTTGCAGACGGCTGAGATATCAAAAGCCTTACATCGTGGTAAACATACTACTCGTAAGGTAACATTAATGCCTATTGCAGGTGGGCTAATTGCTGATACACCTGGATTTTCTTCTTTTGATTTATTTGATATGTCAAAAGAAGAGTTACCAAAGTTATTTCCAGAATTAAATGAACTATCTGTTGGCTGTAAATTTAGAGGTTGTTTGCATATTAAGGAGCCTAAATGTGCAGTTAAAGCAGCACTTGAACAAGGTAATTTATTACAGAGTCGGTACAAAAATTATTTACAATTTAATCAATTAATTGTTGATCAAAAACCAAACTATAAGAAATGAGATGACCAAAATGAAATTATCACCTTCTATTTTAAGCGCTAATTTTGCAAACTTGGAAAAGGATATTAAAGTTGTTGATCAAGCTGGTGCAGAATATTTACATATTGATATTATGGATGGCCATTTTGTGCCTAATTTAACTTTTGGTGCAAACGTCGTTGAAGCAATTAGACCATTAACAAAAATGGTTTTGGATTGTCATTTGATGGTAGAAAATCCAGAATCTTATATTGAAGAATTTGCTGCGGCAGGTGCTGATATTATTGGGGTTCATGTTGAATCAACTCCCCATATTTTTGGTGTTATTCAACATATTAAAAAATTAGGTGTGAAAGCTGAAGTGGTTATTAACCCAGGAACATCCCTAGAGACAATTAAACAAATTTTGCCACTTGTTGATCAAGTATTAGTGATGACTGTTAACCCTGGATTTGGGGGACAATCATTTATTCCAGAAATGAAACGTAAAATTGACCAATTAGACCGTATCAAACAAGTTCAAAATTATGATTTTGATATTGAAGTTGATGGTGGTGTTAATGATCAAACGATTAAGGAATGTCTTGATAGTGGTGCAACAGTCGCAGTAGCTGGTTCATACATCTACAATAGTGATAATCCAACTGAACAAATTAATAAGTTAAGAGAAGCAACCAAATGAAACTCAATATCTTAGTCGGTGGACCTAAGGAACAGTGGCCTAAGGAATTAGTGGATGGTAACGTTCGTGGACCGTGGATTGGTGTTGACAGAGGTGCATTGCGATTAATAAAACTAGGTATTACACCTGAGCTATCGATTGGTGATTTCGATTCAATGACTGAAAGTGAATTTAATTTAGTATCTAATCATAGTAAAAAAATTAAAATAGCTAATCCTGAAAAAGATGATACAGATACTGAATTTGCTTTGAGAGAAGCCATATCTGAATTTGAGTTTGATTCAGTGACGATTTATGGCGCTACAGGTGGTCGAATTGATCATTTATTGGCTAATTTGTTTTTTATTTTTAGAGAGCCATTTAATACAATGTTTGAAAAAATTTGTTTAGTTGATAAACAAAATTCAATTCGATTCTTTAAATCTGGTAAGTATCAGTTAATAAAAGAAGATGATAAAAAATATCTTGCATTTATTCCACTGTCACCAGTTAAAAAATTGAGTTTAATAGATGAGAAGTATACATTGAATCAAATTAATTTTGTGAACCCGATTTCATTAGCAAGTAATGAATTTATGGGGGATACAGGTGAGTTTAGTTTTGAATCTGGTATTATTATTGTGATTCAAAGTCGTGATGACGAAAAATAGAGCAAAAAAAAAGACTTAGCATAAATGCTGAGTCTTTTTAAATTGAATTAAACACGGGTAACTTTACCTGACTTTAAAGCGCGAGCAGATACATAAACTCTTTTAGGTTTACCATCAACTAAGATGCGAACTTTTTGTAAATTAGGTTTCCAGCTACGGTTTGTTTGGTTCAATGCATGAGAACGTTTCTTACCGAAAGTAGTCTTACGTCCTGTAATAAAATCTTTTGCCATATTCATATCCTCCTCTGCAATTCACTTAAAAAGCAAAGCTATGCTTACTTACCTAAACAAAAATATCATATTTAGCCATATAATGCAATACTTTTCTTTCAAGTAAATTTGCTTGACAGCTTGAAATTCCCGAAGGTAGGGGAATAGAATTTTCTTAGATGCTATTTTTCTTTTATTCTACCATATCCTATGATAAAATACTCTTATTGATTGTGTGAAAATATAAGGAGGCTATTCTTATGGCTGTTAAGATCAAAACGCAATTCGGTACGATTGATATTGATAATGAAGTTATTGCGACAGTTGTCGGCGGTGCCGCAACTGAAATTTTTGGGATTGTCGGAATGGCAAGTAAAAACCAAATTCGTGACAATGTGAATGAAATTTTAAGAAGAGATAATTATTCTAGAGGTGTTGTTGTTCGCCAGGAAGATAATGGTGTTGCTATTGATGTCTACATTATTGTTGGCTATGGCACAAAAATATCTGAAGTTTGTCGTAATGTTCAAGAAAAAGTGAAGTATAATTTAGAAACAATGCTAGGTGTATCTGCTAATTCAGTTAACGTGTTAGTACAAGGCGTTCGCGTACTAGGCGATTAGTAACTAGCTATTTTAGTAGTGACCAAGGAGGAAAAAGAAGTGACTGTTACGAAAATTACGGACCAAGAATTTAGAAAAATGGTCCAAATTAGCTCACAACGATTGGCTAAAAATGCCGAATTTATTAATTCATTGAATGTATTTCCAGTGCCAGATGGTGATACAGGTACAAATATGAACCTTTCGTTCGCAAGTGGGGCAAAGTATGTTCAAGATTCACCTTCTGAACATGTTGGTGAACTATCTTCGATTTTAGCTAAAGGTTTACTGATGGGTGCTCGAGGCAACTCAGGCGTTATTTTATCACAAATTTTTAGAGGCTTTTATAAACGGATCCAAGCTAAAGAGGTTTTAACTGCTACTGATTTGTCAGATGCTTTGACAGGTGGCGTAGAAGTCGCGTATAAAGCCGTTATGAAACCAACTGAAGGAACTATTTTAACAGTTGCAAGAGAAGCCGCTAAGGCTGCAAATAAAGCTGCCTCTGAGAGCGATGATGTTATCGTCGTTATGGAAGCAACTTATGTAGCTGCTAAAAAAGCATTAGCAACAACACCGGATTTATTACCTGTTTTAAAAGAGGTTGGTGTTGTTGATTCAGGTGGTCAAGGATTAACATTTGTTTATGAAGGTTTCTTTGATGCCTTAACTGGTAAGGAAACAATTAGTGAAGAATACAAACCAAATGAAAAAGAAATGGATGAAATGGTTAATGCCAGTCACCATCAGAGTGTTCAAAGTAAATTAAGTACTGAAGATATTAAATTTGGTTATTGTACAGAAATCATGCTTAAATTGGGTGCTGGTCGTTTAGTTGATCGTAAATTTGATTATGATGAATTTAGAAATCATTTAAGTGAAATTGGTGATTCTCTTCTTGTTGTGGCCGATGATGAAGTTGTTAAAGTTCACGTACATACAGAAAATCCTGGTGAAGTGATGACTTATGGTCAACATTATGGTTCATTAATCAAAGTTAAGGTTGATAATATGCGTCAACAACATGAGACAATTTTGGAAAATGATGAAGAAGAGACTGAAGAAACAAGTGAAACTGCAGTACCTAGCGAAATTGCAGTTATTTCAATTTCATCTGGTTCTGGTGTTGCGACACTTTTCAAAAGTTTAGGCGTTTCTTATATTTTAAGTGGTGGTCAAACAATGAATCCAAGTACGGAAGATATTGTTAAGGCAATTGAAGCAACTAAAGCTAAAAATGTGATTATTTTACCTAATAATAAAAATATTTTCTTAGCTGCTGAACAAGCTGTTGAAGTTTCAACAGTTCCAACAGTTGTTGTACCAAGTCGTACAATCGCTCAAGGAATGACAGCAATGCTTGGTTTTAATATTGATAGTACATTAGAAGAAAACAAAGATGCTATGATTGAAAACTTGGATACAGTAACTTCTGGTCAAGTAACAATTGCAGTTAGAGATACAACAATTGAAGGTATTGAGATTAAAAAAGATAATTATATGGGTATTATTGATGGTAGCATCAAAGTAACCGATAATGATCGTAAAAAAGTTGCAATTGAAATGACTAAAGAAATGTTGGATGAAGACAGCGAAATTATCACAATTATTGTGGGTGAAGACGGTTCTGAGGACGAAGCTAAAGAAATCGAAGAAGCCATTTATGAAATTGATGAAGATTTAGAAGTCGAAATTCACGAAGGAGACCAACCGGTCTATCCATACCTAATTTCAGTTGAATAAATAGTAAAAAGTAAAGGTGGGATGAGACTATGTTCTCTCCTGCTTTTTATATTCCGTAGAAAGTGAGGTATCATAATGTCATCATTGAATGATTCAGTTAGTGTTTTAACTGGTGTTGGGCCTAAAAAATTGACTGCACTTAATCAATTAGGAATTAATACAATCATAGATTTATTAACATTTTATCCGTATCGTTATGACGATTTAAAAGCAAAAAAATTATCTGAAATTACTGATCAAGAAAAAGTAACTCTAAAAGGAATTGTCTCTTCTGAACCAGTTTTAATTCGGTTTGGTCAGAAAAGAAATCTGTTAAACGTTAGATTACTAATTGATAGTGATAATATAACCGTTAGTTTTTTTAATCAGCCTTTTTTGCAAAAACAATTTGAGATTGGTAAAGAAGTAGCTGTGTATGGTAAATGGGATGATAAAAGAAAAAGTTTATCTGGGATGAAGTTATTGACGAAGCAAAATGATGATAGGTTATCAGCGATATATCGTTCTTCCAAAGATATTCATCAATCGGCAATTCGACAGTTAATTACACAAGCATTTGAGCAATATGCGAATCAAATTGATTCAATATTACCAAATGACCTGATTAAAAAGTATCGTTTAATTGATTGTAAGACGATGTTACATGATATTCACTTTCCACAGGATGAAAAAGATTTTCATGATGCCAAACGGACGGCTATTTTTGAAGAGTTCTTTTTATTTCAATTGAAATTACAGTATATTAAAAGAAATGATACTAAAAATGATGGTATTAAAATTAACTATCAAAATAATGAATTGAAAAAATTCATTCAGACGTTACCATTTGAATTAACGGCAGCTCAAAAAAGAGTCGTTAATGAAATTTGTTCAGACATGAAACAACCAATCCATATGAATCGATTACTTCAAGGTGATGTTGGATCAGGTAAAACAATTGTTGCAGCAATTGTGATGTACGCGGCTATTACGGCGGGCTATCAAGCCGTTTTAATGGCGCCAACAGAAATATTAGCTGAACAACATGCCAATAACATGGCTACCTTATTCGCAGATTTCCCAGTTAATGTTGCACTTTTAACTGGGTCAATGAAAGTTAAAGCTAGACGTGAACTATTAGCACATCTTGAATCAGGTGAGGTTAATTTAATTATTGGAACACATGCGATTATTCAACCTGATGTGTCATTCAGTCGCGTTGGATTAGTTATTACTGATGAGCAACACCGATTTGGTGTGAATCAACGTCGCATTTTAAGAGAGAAGGGGGCTGAACCGGACGTTTTAGCAATGACGGCCACGCCAATCCCTAGGACGCTAGCAATCACTGCTTATGGCGAAATGGATGTTTCTACGATTAATGAACTACCTGCAGGACGCCAACCTATTTCGACATCTTGGTTAAAGAGTTCTCAAGTAGGTAAAGGAATCGATCTCATTAAAGAACAGTTGATTCAAGGCTCACAAGCTTATATTATTACACCACTAATTGATGAATCTGAAACACTAGATTTAAAAAATGCATTAGCTTTATACGAAAATATGAAAGAAATATTTGAGCCAAAATATAAAGTTGGATTACTGCATGGCAAAATGAAGAATGATGAAAAGGATCAGATTATGGCCGATTTTAAGGCCAATAAATATCAAATATTGGTTTCAACAACGGTTATCGAAGTCGGCGTTGATGTACCTAATGCTACTGTGATGATGATTCATAATGCTGAACGGTTTGGGTTAGCGCAATTACATCAATTACGAGGTCGGGTTGGCCGTGGTAAGAAAGCATCTTATTGTATTTTAATTGCTGATCCTAAAAATGATTTTGGAAGACAGCGCATGCAAATTATGACAGAGACAACAGACGGTTTCGTCATTTCGCAAAAAGATTTAGAGTTGCGAGGTGCTGGCGATGTATTAGGCCGTAAGCAATCTGGAATACCTGATTTTAAAATCGGTGATCCCATAGGTGATATCAATGCATTACAAGTGGCCCAACAAGAAGCGCACGAAATAGTTTTTAGAGATGACTTTGAAAGTAATCCTGAATTTAAACCACTAAACGATTATTTAAAAAACCATCAAAATACAGATTTAAAATTCGATTAAATAAGTTAGGAGAATATAATTATGAAGTTAGCAGTTGATGCAATGGGCGGCGATTTTGCACCGCAATCAATCGTCGAGGGCGTTGAACGTGCTAGAGACGAAGATAGCACCATTCAATTTACGTTGTACGGAGATGAAAAAAGAATTCGTGAATTCTTAAAAGATGATAAAAATATCACAATTGTTCACACGGATGAGGAAATTGATGGGAATGATGAACCAGTTAAGGCAATTCGTTCAAAGAAAAAAGCATCAATGGTCTTAGCAGCTCAATCTGTTAAAGATGGTGAGAATGATGCCGTATTTTCATGCGGTAATACAGGGGCACTACTTGCTGCTGGTTTGTTTATAATTGGCCGTATTAAGGGTATTCCACGACCTGGTTTATTAGCAACATTGCCAGTTATTTCTAGTGATAATACTGTAAATTTATTAGATGCTGGAGCCAATGCGGATAGTAAACCTGAACACTTGCATCAATATGCTGTCTTAGGTAACTATTACGCTAAAAATGTTCGCCATATTAGTAATCCTAAAATTGGTTTATTAAATAATGGGACAGAACCACATAAAGGCAACAAAGTGACGCAAGAAGCGTACCAATTATTACAAAACGATACCGAATTAAATTTTGTGGGTAATATTGAATCTAATGATTTGCTTTCTGGTAAAGCTGATATTGTTGTTTCTGACGGATTTACAGGTAATGCTGTTTTAAAATCCGTTGAAGGGACAGCTTTAGGAATGTTTTCATTACTCAGAAGTGCCATTATGAGTGGTGGCTTGCGTGCTAAAATTGGTGCACTTTTACTGAAACCAAGTTTAAAACAATTGAAGAATAAAATGGATTCACCTAAGTATGGCGGTGCGGTTTTACTAGGTATTAAAGCACCAGTTGTAAAATCACATGGATCAAGTAAGGCTGAAGTTGTTTATTACACAATTAACCAAATCAATGATATGGTTAATACAGATGTAGTACCTAATATTGTTAACTATTTTGAAAAGGAAACTAGTGAAAATAAAATTAACTAGACATTTCTCTGAAAAATGGTTAAAATTACGTCATGATTCAAAAGGAGGCTATTGGAATGACAGAAGAAGAAATTTTTGGAAAAATTGTTAAAATTATAGACGAACATTTTGATTTGCCAGTAGAAAAAATTACGAATGACTTAGATTTTAAAAAGGATTTAGATGCAGATTCAATTGATGTTGTTGAGTTCGTTTTAGAACTTGAAGATACATTTGGTGCAGAAATTTCTGATGAAGATGCAGAAAGTTTAACAACTGTCGGAGACGTTGTCACTTTTATTAAAGCTAACCAAAAATAATAATTCAACACGTATATTAAATCGTTCATTAAAAGCGTTAGACAATGATATTTGTCAGCGCTTTTTTTGTATGGAGTACCTTTTAGTGATTAAAACAGGTATAATTGTAAGAGCAATAATGATAATAACGGAGGATAATAATGATTAAAGGTTTAAATGAAATGTTAGCAGAAGATTTTAATATTAAATTTGTGAATACGGATTTATTAGATGAAGCATTCACACAGGCATCATATGTAAATGAACATCCCAAAGAAAATTTAAAATTTTATGAACGAATTGAATTTTTAGGAGACGCTGTTTTACAATTAACAGTTTCAGAATATTTATATCAGCGGTATACAATGCTGCCACAAGGGAAATTAACGCGTCTAAGAGCTGCAATGGTATGTGAAGAGAGTTTCAGCGCATTTGCTAAAGAATGCCGATTTGATGAATTTATTCGTTTAGGTAAAGGTGAAGAAAAATCAAATGCACGTCAAAGACCTGCGTTATTATGTGATATTTTTGAATCTTTTGTAGGAGCGCTTTATCAAGATCAAGGTAAATTAGCTGTTGAAACATTTATCAGGAAAGTTATTTTTCCAAAATTAGACTTAGGCTGGTTTGACCATGTTATGGATTATAAAACGTCGCTACAAGAGTTTTTACAAAAAGATGGTGATGTTGTCATTACCTATGATGTTGTTGATGACCTTGGTCCAGAGCATGACAGACAATATGTTATGTCTGTCAGTGCTGATGGCAAAATCATTGGACAAGGGGCAGGACATTCTAAAAAAGTTGCAGAACAACAAGCAGCAAGTAATGCATTAGGATTACTCAGAAAGTAAAAATGTTCAGGGGGTTAGTGACGGATGAAATTAGAGTCTTTAGTCATTAATGGTTTTAAATCATTTGCAGACAAAACAACAATTGAATTTAAAGACGGGATGACTGGTATTGTCGGTCCTAACGGTAGCGGTAAAAGTAATATTATTGAAGCAATTCGCTGGGTACTTGGTGAACAATCAGCCAAAAATTTACGTGGAAATAAAATGCCTGACGTTATATTTGCTGGTTCAGGGAACAGATCAGCAGTTAATCGTGCTGAAGTTAGTATTATTTTTGATAATTCTGATTTTTATATTCAAGATAATCCTGAAAAAATAACCGTTACAAGACGATTATTTAGAGATGGTGTCAGCGAGTTTTTAATTAATCAAAAGCAGTGTCGTCTTAAAGATATAACCAATCTATTCATGGATACTGGTCTTGGAAAAGAGTCATTTTCAATCATTTCTCAGGGTAGAGTTGCTGAAATTTTTAATAGTAAGCCCGAAGACAGACGTTCGATTATTGAAGAAGTTGCTGGTGTTTTAAAATATAAACAAGAAAAAAATATTGCCACTCGCCAATTAGAAGAAACAAAAGGTCATCTTAACCGGGTTTCTGATATTATTTTTGAACTTAAAGGACAAGTTGAACCTTTACGTGAGCAAAGTAGTTTGGCAAAGGATTATTTATCTCAAAAAAAGCAATTTGATGAGTTAGAACTTAGTCGGTTGGTTAAAGAAATTAAAAGGCAATCGCAACTAAAAAGGGATGTCACACATTCGTTAGATAAGTTACTTGAAATGGATAGTGATTATAAGACTAAGGTCACTGTAAAAGAACATGAAATTGCAGGTTATCGCTCAGAACTAGAGAATATTGAAAAAATGATTGATCATACACAAAACAAACTATTAGATTTAACAATTAATAAAGAACGGTTGATGGGTCAAAGTAATATATCAACTCAAAAAAAAGATTTTGAAAAGCAAAAAATAACAGAATTAAAAAAAGAACAAGAATCGGTGAATGAACAAATTATTTTGAAACAAGAGTCATTAGCTAATTTAGATAAGCGGTCATTAGCTTTACAGAAAAATATTACTGATGAGAACATGTTTATTGAAGCGATTGATAAAACGTTAGAAACAGCGGATATTTCTGGACAAGATCGTTCAAAAGAATTAAGGCGCGTTGTTAATGATACTATTCAACAACGTACACGATTACAAAGTGAGAATGAGTTTTTACAAAAAACATTAAATTTTGATTCACAGGCTAAGGTTAATGATGACTTATTAGCTACTGAACAAGAGTATTTAACACAAGCAAAAAACGATTTTAAAACTAAAAAAACTGAATTTAATTTGATTGATAATAAATTAATTAATGAAGAAAAAGAATTAGCTAAATTAAAGATTGCCTTGAAAAAAAATAACGATTCTTACGAGGCACAGCAACGTAGATGGTTTGAAGCATCAAACGTTTTAGTACAGGCGAAAAATAAAAAGGATAATCTACTTTTGACGCAAAATAGTTATAACGGCTATTATCAAGGCGTTAAAGCAATTTTAAAAGAAAAAAATAAGTTTCCTGGTTTATATGGTTCAGTGGCAGAATTAATTACGGTCCCAAAGGAAATTAATCAAGCAATAGAGACAGCATTGGGTGCGCAATTACAACAGGTAGTTGTGCAAGAAGAGTCTGTTGCAAAGAATGCAATTAAATTTTTAACGGATAATAAATTTGGTCGGGCAACATTTTTGCCTATTTCAGCTATTAAGGGACGTTCTATCGGTGATGCACAACGTTTCGTCTTAAAGTATGAAGGAGTCATCGGTATTGCGTCAGAGTTAATTAAAGTTGAACCTCAATTTATTGAAATTAGTCAGTATTTGCTAGGGACAACAATTATCGTTGAAGATATGGATACGGCAATTAAAGTTAGTCGTGATTTGAATCATCGAGTTAAAGTTGTCACACGGACTGGAGAAGTAATAAATGCAGGTGGTGCAATAACTGGTGGTAAACAGCAACATACCAGTGGATTGTTAAATCAGAAGCAAACTATTCTACAATTAGATGAAAGTATCCAAAAAATGCAACAAGAATTAGAGGCTCGTGAAGTTCGTGGCAATGAAGCTAGAGTGACTGTTGAAAAGCAAAAAGAAATGATCGAGTCGCTTGAATTGATTGTTGTTGATTTAAAAAGTCAATATCAAACAACACAATCTAAATTAACAACTAGTCGGTTAATTTTAGAACAGCAAGAACTTAAAACGACTGAAAAATATGATGAATTTGAAAAAAATCAAACTGATAAAATTAATAACCAAATAAAATTTAAAGACAATGAACAAAAAATTATTGAATTAGCACGACAAATACAAGTAGCAAATAATGATATTTCTGATATTGACTTACAATTAAAAAATAGTAATCAATTTGAACAGCAGCAACAAGTTAAGAAACAAAACCATCGTGAAAGTTTATTAGTATTCCAAGAACAATTAAAACAGCAACACGCTAATGTTATGCTGCTGAATAACGATATTCAGGAATTAGTTGATAAAGCTACATTGATAAATCAACAACATCAAGACTTACTCAGAAATACCGAAAATAGTCAGGTGAAAGAAAAAGATATCCAAAAAGAATTACAAGAATTTCAAAGGCAAGCAGAAGAAGCCGATTTAAAGTTAGCTGATTTTAAAAAGAACAGAACTAATATTAATCAAACTTTAACTGAAGAAAATAGCCATTTATCTCGTTTATCTGAGTTGCAGAGAAATATTATTGCAGATAAAATCAAAGCTGAAAATCAACAACAACAACTTAATGAGTCGCTTGATGAGTTTCTAGCTAAGCTAGCTAGTGATTTTCAACAGACTTTTGAAGAGGCTGAAAAATTAGAAAGTCAGCAACCTCTTGAACAAATTTTGGCGCAACAAAAATTATTGAGAAAAGGGCTAAAAGAAATTGGTGAGGTTAATGTGGCCTCGATTGATGAATTTGAAAGAGTTAATGAACGTTACTCATTCTTATTAGACCAACAAAATGATTTATTAGAAGCCGATGAACAATTAAAGAAAACTATGATGGATATGGATACTGAAGTTGAAAAAAGATTTAAAGCTAGTTTTATTGATATCTCTAAGAAATTTGAGGAGATATTCCCTGTTATGTTTGGTGGTGGTAAAGCTAGATTAGAATTAACTGATCCAGAAAATCTTTTAACAACTGGAATTGATATTCTAGCGCAGCCGCCTGGTAAAAAAGTTCAAAGTTTGAGTTTACTTTCTGGCGGAGAACAAGCTTTGACCGCAATTACGCTACTATTTGCTATTTTAAGAGTAAAACCAGTTCCTTTTTGTATCTTGGATGAAGCAGAAGCTGCGCTTGACGATGCAAATGTAGCTCGATTTGCTAGTTATCTAAAATCATTTCATCAAGAAACGCAATTTATTGTGATAACGCATCGAAATGGAACAATGGTTGAAGCTAATATTTTGTATGGTGTTACAATGCAAGAGTCTGGTATCTCTAAAATGGTTTCGGTATCATTAGACAAAACGGTTTGATATACTAATAAAAGATTAGGAGGCGCTACAGATGGGAATATTTAGTAGAATTAAGCAAGCTTTTACAGGTGAAGAACCAGAATCATCTGAACAAGAAAAATATGATAAAGGCCTTGAAAAATCAAGAAAAACCTTTGGACAACGCTTAAACTCACTGTTTGCTAATTTTAGAACAGTCGATGAAGATTTTTTTGAAGAGTTAGAAGAAACTTTAATTGAAGCTGATGTTGGATTTGAAACGGCTATGAAAATTAGCCGTGAGTTACAAGAAGAAGTTAAATTAAGAAATGTAAGCAATCCAGATGCTGTTTCTGCAGCAATTATTGAAAAATTGGTAGATTTGTATGAATCAGAGGGTAAAGACGAAGATAATTCTATTGCGCAAGCTGAATCAGGTCCAACTGTTATTTTATTTGTTGGTGTTAATGGCGTTGGTAAAACAACAACTATTGGGAAACTAGCACACCGTTATCATGAAGAAGGCAAAAAAGTACTCTTAGCTGCTGGAGATACATTTAGAGCGGGTGCAATAGAACAACTTGCTGAATGGAGCCGTCGTGTTGATGTCGATATCGTTCGTGGACCAGAAAAAAGTGATCCAGCCTCTGTTATTTTTGACGCGGTAAAACGTGCCAAAGAAGAAGATTACGATATTTTACTAGTTGATACAGCTGGTCGTTTGCAGAATAAAGTTAACTTGATGAATGAATTAGATAAAATTAAACGAATCATTTCTCGAGAAATTCCAGATGCACCTCATGAAGTTTTACTTGTTTTGGATGCAACAATGGGTCAAAATGCTTTAATCCAAGCTAAACAATTTAAAGAAACAACTGATGTGAGTGGTATTGTATTAACTAAGCTAGATGGAACTGCTCGTGGTGGTATCGTGTTAGCCATTCGTAATGAAATGCATTTACCAGTAAAACTTGCTGGATTAGGTGAGCAAATGGATGACTTACGTGATTTTAATGCAGAAGATTTCATTTATGGTTTGTTTAAAGGACTTATTCAAGAACAACCTGAATCAACAGAAGAATAATCTTAGAAGTCAGATTAAACTAATCGGACTTCTTTTTGCTATTGACGTTTAGGGCTAAAATCGGTACCCTTCTAAGTAGGACTGAATGAAACAAAAACGAAGGAGTTTTTTTAGTGGCGATTGATAAAACAAATCGAGTAAATGCATTGTTTGAATTTTATGAGTCATTATTAACTAAAAAACAGGCTGAATATATGGCCATGTACTATGGTGATGATTTTTCACTTGGTGAGATTGCGGACAATTTTGATGTTAGTCGGCAAGCCGTTTATGATAATATCAAACGAACAGAAAAAATTTTAGAAGATTATGAAGATAAGTTGAATTTGTATCATAATTTTATTCAACGTAATGAAAAATTAGACCAAATTAAGCAATACACAGATAGTACTTATAAAGAGGATCAAAAATTAACCGATCTAATTAATCAATTAGAAGAATTAGACGAAGAGTAAGGGTAGGTAGTTAAAAATGGCATTTGAAGGATTAACAGAAAGATTACAAAATGCGATGACGAAACTCCGTCGCAAAGGTAAAATATCTGAAACTGATTTAAAAGAGGTTATGCGTGAAATTCGCTTAGCCTTACTTGAAGCCGATGTTAACTTTACAGTGGTTAAAGAGTTCGTTAAGGTTGTTCGTGAACGTGCAATTGGTGCGGAAGTACTTGAGAGTTTAACGTCATCACAACAAATCGTCAAAATTGTAAATGAAGAATTAACTAAAGTCATGGGTGAAACAGCTGTTCCATTGAACAAGTCATCTAAAATACCAACAATTATTATGATGGTTGGTTTACAAGGGGCTGGTAAAACAACCACAGCTGGTAAACTTGCTTTAACATTAAAAAAAGAAGAAAATGCGAGACCTTTAATGATAGCAGCCGATATTTATCGTCCAGCTGCTATCGACCAATTACAAGTTTTAGGTCGAGATTTGGAAATACCTGTTTTTGAATTGGGTACAAAAGTAAACCCTGTTGAAATTGTTCGACAAGGTTTAGCACAAGCTGCAGAAAATAAAAATGATTACATTATTATTGATACAGCTGGTCGTTTACAAATTGATGAAACGCTAATGGACGAATTAGCTCAAATTAAGGCCTTAGCGAACCCAAATGAAATTCTTTTGACTGTTGATTCAATGACTGGACAAAGTGCGGTAGATGTTGCTAAAGGCTTTAATGAACAATTAGATGTTACTGGTGTCGTCTTAACTAAATTAGATGGTGACACTCGTGGTGGTGCTGCGTTATCAATTCGTTCAGTGACGGGTAAACCAATTAAATTTATCGGACAAGGTGAAAAATTAACTGATTTGGACGTATTCTATCCAGATCGTATGGCATCAAGAATTTTAGGCATGGGTGATATGCTCACGCTGATTGAAAAAGCACAACAAGATTTTGATGAAAATGAATCAGCTAAAATGGCTGAAAAATTTCAAGAAAATACATTTGATTTTAATGATTTTTTAAGTCAAATGGATCAATTACAAAAAATGGGTCCTATGGAAGATATTATGAAGATGATTCCAGGGATGGCTAATAATCCAGCTATGAAGAATGTTAAAATGGATCCCAAGGATATTGACCATATGCGTGCGACAGTATACTCAATGACACCTAAAGAACGCGAAAATCCAGACATCTTGAACCCCAGTCGTCGACGACGTATTGCTGCTGGTGCAGGTCGTCCAATTGTTGAAGTTAACCGAATGATTAAGCAATTTGGCGAAATGAAGAAAATGATGAAGAAAATGAATAGCGGTAATTTTGAAGGTATGGAAGGGATGCTTGGCAAGGGCGTAACAGGTCGCTTAGCTAAGATGTCTATGAATTCTATGGTTCGTAAGAACAAGAAAAACAAGAAAAAACGTATGAAGAAAAATAAAAACTCTAGAAAATAATCATTAAATAACCAATACTGGTATGGCTTAAGGGACATTTTGATAATTTATTTTAACTGTCAAGAAAAAAACCTTTACAAGCTGATAAATAACTGGTATATTAATTATTGTTGAAGTAGATATCAGGAGGTGTATATTAATGTCAGTAAAAATTCGTTTAAAACGTATGGGTTCTAAAAAGAGACCGTTCTACCGTGTCGTTGTAGCTGATTCACGTTCACCACGTGATGGCCGTTTCATCGAAAACGTTGGTACTTACAACCCATTAACAGAACCACAAACAGTAACACTTGAAGAAGAAAGTATTTTAAACTGGTTGAACAATGGTGCACAACCATCAGATACTGTACGTAACATTCTTTCAAATGCAGGCATCATGAAGAAATTCCATGAAGCTAAATTCTCTAAAAAATAAGGACGATTAAATGACTGAAGCAGAAGTGACAAGTTTAATTTTAACAATTGTCAAACCGCTTGTTGAAAATCCTGATGATGTCCAAATAGGACAGAAACAAGATGATCATTATGTCTATTTTGAATTATCTGTGAATTCAGATGATATTGGCCGTATTATTGGGAAGCACGGACAAGTTGCGCAAGCTATTAGAACAATAATCTATGGTGTGCGTTTAACAAGTTCGAAACGAGTGCGTCTAAACATATTAGATTAAAATAGTAACTCTTGAATGAAGCAGCAATGTTTTGTTTGGGAGTTTTTATTTTACAATAAAAAGGAGTAAATATGGATTATTATCAAGTAGGAACAATCGTCAATACTCATGGAATCAAAGGAGAAGTTAGAGTTATGGCTACAACTGACTTCGTTTCTGAGCGTTTTAAAAAGGGAACCGTCTTGTATCTGTTTGATAAGAGCGGAAAACAAGTTATTTCGTTAACGGTTATGACCTATAGACATCATAAAAATTTTGAACTCGTGACGTTTGAAGGATTACAAGATATTAACCTGGTTGAGAAGTATAAAGGATTAGATCTTAAAGTCGCTGATAAAGGTCTTCGGGAATTAGAAGAAGGTAATTACTATTACCATCAAATTATCGGCTTAGATGTCCAAAATGAAAATGAAGAAAAAATTGGCTCTATTTATGAAATTTTAAGCCCAGGAGCTAATGACGTTTGGGTTGTTAAGCGTCAGGGACAGGGTGATTTATTGTTACCAGTTATTAAAGATGTTATAAAAACTGTCGATATTGATAACAATATTGTAACGGTTGAACTTTTAGAAGGATTGGACGACTAAATATGAAAATTGATGTTTTGAGTTTATTTCCAGAAATGTTTGATGGTCCCATGAAACAATCAATTGTTGGTAAGGCAATTGATAAGGACGTTCTTGATTTAAAAATTACTAATTTTAGAGATTTTACAACTGATAAACAAAATCATGTGGACGATTACCCATATGGTGGTGGTGCAGGTATGTTATTACAAGCACAGCCAGTTTTTGACACTTTAGAAGCTGTTCAAAAGGAATCTGACACAAAAGGTAAAGTTATCCTTTTAGATCCAGCAGGACGTAAATTTGACCAAAATGTGGCTGAAGAATTTGCGAAAGAAGAACATCTAACATTTATTTGTGGTCACTATGAAGGCTATGATGAACGTATCCGCGAACTTGTAACTGATGAGGTTTCACTTGGTGATTACATTTTAACGGGTGGGGAACTAGGAGCCATGGTCATGATTGATGCGACTGTTCGATTGTTACCTGAAGTTTTAGGCAATAAAGAATCTGCTCCCGGAGATTCATTTTCAAACGGCTTGTTAGAATATCCGCAATATACACGGCCAGCTGATTTTAGAGGGATGAAAGTTCCTGAAGTTCTAACAAATGGGAATCATAAATTAATCGATGAATGGCGTCAAAAAGAATCATTGAGACGAACATTTGAGAGAAGACCAGATTTGTTGAAAGATATTCAATTATCTAAACAACAAGTTGAATGGTTAGCTGACATAAAATCTGGAAAGTAAAGGAAATAACCTTTACGCCTATAAAGTAATATGATACAATTTTAAAAGTGGTTAAAAGCCACATAAAATTACGATATTCCGCTGGCATAGTGAATGTGAATGAATTTCTGTTGAAAAGGAGATCCAAATTATGAGTCCAATGATCGCAAAACTTACAGAAGCACAATTACGTACAGATATTCCTGAGTTCCGCCCAGGTGATACTGTTCGAGTTCACGCCCGTGTTGTTGAAGGCACACGTGAACGTATCCAACTTTTCGAAGGTGTCGTTTTAAAACGCCGTGGTAAAGGTATTAGTTCAAGTTACACTGTTCGTAAAATTAGTAACGGTGTCGGTGTTGAACGTACTTTCCCATTGCATTCACCTCGTGTTGCTAAAATTGAAGTTATCCGTCATGGTCGTGTTCGTCGTGCTAAATTGTACTACTTACGTGCCCTTAATGGTAAAGCTGCTCGTATTAAAGAAGCTCGCCGTTAGATTGACGTTGAAAAGCCTTGGTAATCAAGGCTTTTTTATTTGTCTAAAAATTTGGTAGACCTATATAATTGAACCTTGCTTCAAAAAGTCGCATTAAAGTCGCTAAAAGGGGCAGAAAAGGGGCAGAAATTATAAGTTTTCGATTTCTAATTAAAGTTTATAATTAATATTTTCAATAACATATAGATATATTTTTATCAATTTTTTAATTCTTTTTGTGCATTACGGAAAAAAGTATTAATTTAAGAGGCTGGCTTTTTTAAGTTTTTAAAGTATTAACTTAGATTAATATTATAGTTAAATTATTTGAAGTAACATTAAAATTATGATAGCGTTAGATTGTTGTTAATGAAAAAGTATTAAAGTAATAGCTATTTTAATGAAGTTTTGTTCAGTATTATTAGTACCTAATCATATTTATGCTCAGGATACATTTATGAGCCGTGATATAACTAAAGCATATAATATAGGAGTCAAAGAGGGTAAAATTAAGCAATAGGATATGAACTATCAAGAGTTTTATGATTTGTGTAGTTCATCTATTTGGCCTGTATATGAAAATCAAGTTAAGCCGGGTGCTAAAACTACTCTTACTGAAATGATTGCATAAGATGACAAAGCAAAGCATGCGAGCAAGAAAGATTTTTTTCAGCAATATACAAAAAGGGTGCTCATGTTGAGGCATATAGAAAAAAGAAACATTATGGATTGCTTGGCAATTTTAGTAGTCCGTTCAAGCCAAATGATATTCATAAAATAACATCATAATAATCTGAGAGAGGGGTTTTAAAATGAAAGTAATTAAAGAAGCAAGCGGATGGATACTTCGGGGACTACTTCTTTTTAGTGGATTATGTTATGGTGGTCTCATTTATCCAAGTATAGTAATACATGGAAAATTAGCGCCATTTTCATATTATTTTGGAGGCACATTATGGGACGATTTGGCAGTGGTCATGGGATTATTAACATTTTTATTGTTAATAATCCTAGCTATAATGCCTAATAGATATTTAAAACGTTTTTGGAAATATTTTTTTATTATTACAGTGAGTATATTAGTACTTTCACTCCCAGGTGGTGCATTTTTGTTATTAACTATAATTCCTTTGTGGGAACTGATTATTATATTGGTAATAGAATGGGGAATTACATTAGGGCTTTTGTTTATAATCAAAAGCGTAGATTAAATTGGGTCTGCGTCAAATAGTGATGGTGAGACAATAAACGTCTAATCTAATTAAGGGAAATCCAAAAGGATTTCCTTTTTTTAGTTATGAATTAATAAAATTCTTTCAAAAAGATGATGTCAGTTTCCGAAACCGTAACTGCTACGTTTAAGTGTTTTAATTTTTCGATTAAGTCCTTCTATAGGACCGTTTTAATAAGTTGAAGATAAAAATATTTTCAATATAATGTGGATTCTTTATGAAAGTGGTTATTACAGTATCCATTTCACTGTTATTTGGTTGATAGTTTTCTAATAACTGAGTTTTTAAAGATTTATATTCTCTATTTTTATGATCAATTATCTGATTTAAAGTATCTATACGAACACAATCTAAGGCTTTACCAGCCAGTTAAACTAAATGAAAACGATCAATAATTATTTAAGCATTTGGGAATAGTTGATGAATGATACTTTGATATTGAGCATTCAGGTCTACAACAACAGAGGTTACAAATTGTCTTTCTTTTAGAATATATGCATTAAAAAAATGTTCCTTAATAACACTGTTAAAACGATTAGGCAGTATCGCTACAAAATTATGTGTTTCAGCATCAATCGCACTTTGACATGAAGCCCAAATAAAGCGTTGGTTCCGTAATCGCAAATGAAATTCATAGCCATTTACGCTAGAAATTCTAGCATTAACTAAACGTGTTCCATTTTTGATCATAGTTAAATAGCCACAATCTGGGTCTCTTGGAGGTATGTATGTTAATGGTGCATCTATGATATTAACTTTTCTTTTACGTGATACTATTCTAACAAAATCATCGGAAACGTTAATTTTCTTAATATTTTCGTCTTCTGTTCCTAATAGTAATAGTGCGGAATTAATTGTGATCATCAGCATCCCTCGCTTTTGATTATGTTTTGCAACTTAATCATAGCAGGGGCCGGTGGCCTCTTTTTTTGTTTTCAGAATAAAAAACTGGTGTTGATGAATTTTATTTTACCAACACCAGAAAGTGTACACCCTCAAAGTTTATAATTAACATTTTGTTGTTGGGTTACTATTGGTTTATAATAAAAAATAGATAAGGGGGTTATTCAATGAATAAACTATGGGTGACGTTTTCGCAAAAATTGTTAAGAGTTGATTTACGTTTTAAAAAAACTTTTGTTTATCAAGCAATTGAAAAAACATTTGCAATTATCTTACCGTTTATTATTATTGGAAGTTTTAGTATGGCGCTTAGTTCTAGCGTTTTATCAGAACAAGGGTTCTTTAATCAAGTATATAATATTTCATCATGGTTACCTTATGAAAAAATCATAACAAATATATTCGAAATTATTAATACAGTTACAATGAGTTTTATCGCAGTAATGACAGCTTTTTTGAGCGCAAAATACATGACTCGGTCCTTTAAAAAAGATGAACAAATTGCAGGATTCACTGGGGCAGTCGGGATGCTTATTTTGAATTATAATTTATCAAGTTTAAACCCTGATAGTGATCAGGGGACATTCTTGATTCAAGAGTTAGGTGTTAAAGGGATTTTTATCTCACTGATTTTGGGGGTCTTTGTAGGATATATCTTTAAATGGTTTTCACCTAAAAATAAGCAAGAAAAAGTAGATCAATATACATTTATTTCTCGTGGTTTAGAGAGTCTGTTGCCGATAGTGATAATATTGGGGATTTTAATTGGACTAGTCATGTTAGTTTCATTGGTTAATCAAATCGGTGTGAATGGTCTCTTATATTCTATGTTTAGATTAACAGAAGTTAAATCAAGGCATTTAATTATAACTATTTTATTTTTATCCTTTTTCAATACTGTTTTATCTGGTATAGGAATTTCTGGTTCTTTAGGAATTGCACAAGGCGGCTTAGATGATACTTCGGTTGTCAGTAACTTAAGTTATGCGTTAAAGCATGGCACGTCTTTTGGTGTACCTTTTCCTATCTCTATACATACAATTTATGACAGTTTTGGTAGCTTTGGTGGAACAGGAATGACCTTATCTTTAATTATAGCAATATTGATAATGTCTAAAAATAAAAATAGTCGTAAAATAGCAAAAATATCAATTATTCCAAGCTTTGTGAATATTAATTTTCCATTGATGTTTGGGTTACCAATTATTTTAAATCCTATTTTAATGGTTCCGTTTATCTTATCACCCATCGTTTCAATGTTGATTGGGTACTTCTGTATTTACTTTAAGTGGATACCTCCAGCAGTTTACAGCTTACCTGAAACGACTCCAGCACCATTAATGGCATTTTTAGGAACTGATGGGTATTGGAGTACATTAGTTGTATCAGGAATTGTGCTTATTATTACAGTTTTAATTTATATGCCGTTTGTAAAATTAAATAATAAGGCAATGAATATTGATGGAGGTAAGCTAAATGAAAAATAAACGGAAAATAGTTAAATACGTGTTTATTTGGATAGCTATCTTAGCTTGTTTTTTAGCTGTTATCGTACCGGCAAATACATGGAACACTAAAAAGGTCAAAACAAGCCGAATTATTCATAATTCAAAGTTAAATCCAGTTATTTTAATACCAGGAAGCAGTGCAAATCAAGATCGATTTGATGAATTGATTGATGTTTTAAATACTTCAACAAATCGAACGCATAGTTTGTTAAAGATAACGGTTCAGAAAACTGGAAAACTTAAAATTACTGGTAAAATAGCTAAACGAGATATGCAACCTTTCATAGTTGTTGGTTTTGAAGATAATTCGAATGGCTATAATAGTATAAAAAAACAAGCTAAATGGTTTGATATAGCGTTTACGTATCTTGCTGATAAATATAAATTTAATCAATTTAATGGTATCGGGCACTCTAACGGAGGTCTTATTTATACGACATTTTTAGAAGAATATTTTGATGATAAAGCGGCCTCAATTAATACGTTAATGACGATAGGTTCACCATATAATGGTGAAGAAACTAATCAGAGTACAAGAACACAGATGTTAGCGGATTTTGTAAAGAATCGAAAAAAAATTCCAACTAACTTAGTGTTGTACTCGATTGCTGGAACAGATAATTACAATAATGATGGAATTGTTCCATATCAAAGTGTTAATGCCGGAAAATATATTTATCAAAATCAAGCGAAATCCTATACAGAAATAACTGTCACAGGAAATGAATCGGAACATTCTGATTTACCACAAAATAAGCAAATTGTTGCTTTAATTGAACAGTATATTATTGCTTCCCAAAATTCTAAAAATAGTGGACCAGATGATAAGAAAATTTAGAGTAGTGCTTGATTATTATTGTGATGAACTATGTATAGTTGCACATTGTAAAAATAGTCTTAATGATCTTAAATATGTACAGTATATCAATTAAACAGACAATGTCGATGGCGAGTGTTGTATTTAATTATTGAAAGTAGTATAAAATATAGGCCTTTGTTAACTATTGCTGATCAATGATATTAAAAAAGTTCTAATCGCTAAGTGATTAGAACTTTTTTGTATGAATTTTAAGAGTATAAAGTGGTTTAGTTCAAAATTTATAAACATTTTGAAAGCTAATGCGCTATATAAAATGTATCTATGACAACAAATAAGTTGGGAAAAAATATTTAACTAGTTTGGGCGGGGTTTCATAATGATATGTCTAAAAAAACTGGCCAATTCCATAATGAATTAACATGGTTATTAAACCAATGATAATATTTCGTATAATGGCAACTTTAATTTTACCATCACCTAATTTGGAGCTAATAAAGGCAGTTAAAGCTACAGCTACTGAAACCGCAATAATTGTACCTATCATTTTCCAATTGTTTGGTAATATAATAATGGCAAGTAGTGGGAAAATACCACCTAAAGCTGCAGAGATTAGTGAGGAAAAAGCGGCATCCCAAGGGTTCATATAGTGTCCTAATTCGAGACCGTATTTAACATTAATAATCGTTTCTAGTGGCTTTTTTTGCATTAATTCTGTAGCAATTTCAAAAGAGGTTTCTTCAGAAACGCCCTTAGCCGTATAAAAATTTTGAACATCATGAATTTGATCAGTACGACTCGTAATCATACGCTGTTTTTCGACGGCAACAGCTGCTTTTTCGGTGTCACTTTGTGAACTGACAGAGGCATATTCGCCAGCTGCCATAGAAAATGCGCAAGCTATTAGATCAGTTAACCCAGCGATGAAAATAATGAAATTATCTGTTGTAGCTGCTGCAACACTGAACAGGACACCTACAACAGTTAAAATACCATCATTAGATCCTAGTATACCTGCACGAAGTGAATTAAGTTTTTCATCCATTGTTTTGTATTTTTTTTGTTTAATTTTGGTTTCAGATGTCATGAAATTAAGTGTCCTTTCCTAATGAGCAAATAAAGTACCAATAAAGTAAGTGACTAGCATTGTTAAAATACCAGAAATAATATTACGAATAACTGATTTTGTCCGATTTGAGTTACCCAAAGTTGCAGCACTAAATCCTGTGATAGCTAGTGCAATAATGACAGAAATAGATGTGGCAATGACCTTAAATTCAGCAGGGAATAAAGTAATTGCAAGTAGGGGCAGCAATGATCCAATCGGAAAAGAAATCATTGATGCAATCGCAGCCGCATAAGGATCCGTATAGACGTTAGGATCAAAGCCATATTTTTCACGTACAATAGTATCTAATGGGTTAGCCGACATCATTTCATCTGTAGCTTTTAATGCTAAGGATGAAGAAATACCTGTTTTAAAATATTTTTGATAAACATAATTATATTCCTTATCATAATTATGTTTTAGATTGTACTTGGAATTGGCAGTAGCAACTTCTTGCGAATCTTTTTGGGTACTTACAGAAACATATTCTCCCATAGCCATTGAGACAGTACCGGCAAGCATACCAGCAATACCTGAAATGAAAATAGAAAAATTATTGTTCGTAGCGCCAGCGACACCAATGACAATCCCAGCAACGGAAAGAATACCATCATTAGCTCCCATAACACTAGCTCTTAAAACATTTATTTTCTGAGATAAAGATAATTTTTTAGACATAACTCTCTCTCCTTTGTTATAATGATTCTAAATATATAATCATTATAAATCAATTCAATAGATAAAGTCCACATATTTTATGAAATATGAGATAATGAACAGAGTGAATTAAGAAAATGGGGGTCGTTAAATTGATCGATAAAAATCTTGACCAGGCTTTAGAAATTTTAAAAGAACGTGGCGTACGTATAACACCACAGCGTAAAATAATTCTTGAATATTTAGTAACGCAACATAACTACCCATCTGTTGAACAAATTTTTAACGGAATTAAAGATGGAAGCGTAGGGTTAGGCATAGCTACCGTTTATAATACGTTACAAATATTAGTTGCTCAAAAATTAGTGATAGAATTGTCTAATGGCGATGATGGTAAAATGCGCTACGATTATTTTGGTATTCCACATTATCATGCTATCTGTCTTAACTGTGGCAAAATAACAGATATATTTACAGAATTAACTTTTCATGAGGCAGAGCAAGAGGCGGAAAATAAAAGTGGTTATATAATTGAAAGTACACATGTCGAGACGTTTGGATATTGTCCAGAATGTCAAATAAAACTGGGTTTAACAGAAAATAAATAATATATATCAGTAGATAAAATAAGCTTTAAAAATATGGTTGGTAGTACCAATTTGTAGATAGTACCCATTTTACATAAAGGTTACAGCTGTACAAAATCAGATGTCACACCTTTAGTATAAATAATTAAAGAGTTATATTATTAAGTTTTTGCGTTATACAAACTAATATTTCCACAAAAAAAGCAGAACTTATAGTTCTGCTTTTTTTGTGGAAATATTTAAGTAAATGACCAAGGCACAAATTTCACACAGTAAGATTAAAATTGTCATTGGAACATAAGAATGATCCCCCATAATCCCAACGAATGGAGAAAGAATACTTCCAACTAGATTCATACCAACACCAAGTATGGCAGAAGCACTTCCTGCGTGTTGCCCTTGTTTCTGCATAGCTAATGAGAAGGCCGTTGTATTTACGATACCAACCATTGAAACAATTAAAAATAAACTGATGAGCACTAGTAATAACGAGTTACTAATAAATAATGAGGTCGTTAATAGTAGACTACCAAGTAAGGCAAGGTAAACACCTAATTTTAGACCAGTCTGTTCAGAAAAAGTATCTGAAATTCGTGAACTTAATTGAGACATTATAACGATACCTAAACCATTAATTGCATAGACTAAACTGAACATATTAGAGGATAGACCAAAAAGATTTTGTAAAACAAATGATGATCCAGAAATATAACAGAACATTGCACCTGAGATAAAGCCTTGAATTAGAGCATAACTCAAGAAAAATTTATCAAAAATTAAACTTTTAAGAATTTTTTTCGTTGAATCACCAGTATTTGATTGCGACTTCTCTGGCACAATCTGGTTAGTTTCTGGTAACGTCACTAATACAAGAAGAAATAAAAGAAAACCAATTACAGTTAAGATAACAAAGATACCGCGCCAAGATGTGAATTTTAGAATAAAACTGCCAAGTATGGGCGAAATAATCGGGAAAATTCCATTAACAGCCATTAAGAGCGAGAAAAAACTGGTTAATTTTTTTCCGGTGTATAGGTCTCTAGCAATTGCTCGAGAGATTACAAGACCAGCAGATCCCGCTAAACCTTGCAATAACCGGATAATAACCAAAATTGTTATATTCTGACTTGTTGCTGCGATGATAGAGGTAACAGCGAACAAGATGAGTCCCAAAAGTAATGGCTTTCTACGGCCAATTTTATCACTGTAGGGTCCAACTATTAATTGGCCAAGCGCCAATCCAAGTAAACAAGTCGTAATCGTCAACTGGGTAAGCGATGCAGTTGTATGTAAGTGTTGTTGAATAACTGGTAATGCTGGTAAATACATGTCCAATGATAATGGACCAAAAGCACTTAATGTTCCTAATAAGAAGGTTAAAAATAATTCATGTTTTTTAGGATTTTTAAAATAAGAAAAAACCAACAAATTCACGTCCTTTTAAATGATTAATAAATATACCATAGAATAAATATTAATAAGTTACAATAGTATTGTTAAAATTTTGGTCTATCAATATAAGTTGCTTAGGTTTATGCGTTAATCGATTTAACAATTCAGGTACTTCTAATGAAGATAAATGTGAATTGATTGGGAGACTATCTTTATTATTTTCCAATAAATCGGTCAGTGAATAGCTATTTTGGGTAGACAAATTAAAATCGCCTAACTTATTTTCTATATTTACCAAGATATATTTCTCAGGATGCCTTTTAATTCCTACAGAAGTAGCATCATTTAATGAAATCACTTCTGAATCAGGATAAAAATACGTCAATAATTGGGAGGTTGGCTTATCTAGTACGATTATTTTTTCTAACTTGTTAGCTACTGTCGCTAACTTATGAATTAAATAAAGATTTTCGTTGGCAACGTTAATAGCAGTTAATTCTTCGACTTTTAAAAGTTTAATGAGATGATCTAGAATCGTAATTTCAGTGTAGTAATTAGTATCTGTTGTGTCGACAGTATTTAAAATTAGAACATCTAAAGGTAGTCGGTTTAAGTCGTGAATCCATTTCTTCGTTCTCTTTTTATGAGGTCCAGCTAAGCGAGTATCACCAGCTAAGAAGGAGTACTTCTGCTTTTCATCTTCTACTAAAAAAGCTAATGAACCCGTGTGTACTGAATCTGATAAAAAACCAATCACTGTAAAATCTCCAATAGTTAGTGCGGTGTTAATCGGAATAATTTTGTAATTTAAGTGTGTTTCACTAATTTTACCTAGTAAGACAAATTGTTGTTTTAATTCAAATGCCTCTTTGGATAAATAGATAGGTAATTTTTGCATCATAGAAGATTCAAGAATTTTTTCATGGATATCTATTGAGAAGTATGAAAGAAAAAGAGCGTCTGCTTGTTCATTTAGTTGTGAATTAACGTTAAATTGAAAGATTGAATGTGAACTTTTAAATTGTGAACTACTATCAAATAAGTTGTTTACTATACTAATTTTGGTCATTATATTCCTCTCTTTCTAATTAGAACTATCATACCATGATGAACCTGAGTCGTCATGCTTGTCTAAAATAATCAGTGGTGTACAATGTAATTATTAAATAAGAAAGCTGGTAATTTCATGTATTTAAAAATAAGTGAAGACGCAAAAAGCAAGATTATGAAACTTATGGGTAATGATTCAGAAATCTTGCTTGATTTTGACGATGGTGTTGGTGCTTTATCAAATGAAGGAACATGTACGTTAGATTCAAGCTTTAGAATGTTAGTAATTGATGACCAGAACGATAGCAAGGCATATGATGGAACAATTGATTCAGATTTAGGTCCCATTAGAGTAAAAGGGTACAGCAAAACTTATATGGATGAGAACATGCAACTTGTCGTTAATGAACGATTCAACAGTTTAGCATTACATGGAGATAATTCAGGACTATTAACAGGTAATGTTAGCTTAGAAAGTCTTGTTAAAAACTAATAAAAAATCGTAAACAATAAAAATTGTTTACGATTTTTTTTAGTTTATTTTTTAATTTTTCTCTCATAACGTGTGTAGTAAAGGAAAGCAACTAGTCCAGAAAGGACAGGACCAGATATCATCCAGAGAGCATTACTTAATGTATCGCTGATAACAGTGAAAATAATTCCAAAGGCTAAAACTAACCAGACGACAATAGTAATAATATTTGTAAGTGTTCTATTCTTATAAACTTCAAAAGGTCGATTTAAGTCTTGACGTTTTTTAAAGAATGGAAATGCACCAATTAAAAATAGATAAGGTACAGAAGTTGAGATATTTCCCATTAACGTTAATTTTGAATAGAATAATGTTGAATTTGAACCTCCAAATGAAACAGCCATGATAATGACAATAACGACGGCAGCTTGAATCCACATTGCAAATTCAGGCATACTATGCTTATTTAATTTCGTCATTTTTGCTGGCCAGATATCCTTAGGTGTTCCAAGAATAAATGATTTGAGTGGTGAGTAAATCAAGACGAAGAATGCACCTGTATAAGCCATGAACATACTTAAACCAGTAATTCTAGCAAGTGTATGACCAAAAATTGTCGAAGCACTTGCGCTCATACCAAAGCTTTGACCTGCAAAATTACCTAAGTTTTCCATCAATATGTAAGAGATGTTACCTAAGTTGGCATTTTGACCACCAAGTTTACTCCAGTTTGTACTAACACCCCAGAAGAAGATTGAGATTGAGTAAGCAAAAAGAATTAATAAAGTGGAAATGATTAAACCCTTTGGAAAATTTTTCTTAGGATTTCTAATACTATCTGTAACACCACTAACTGATTCCATACCACCGTATGCAAAGATGGCAAAAACAATAAATGAAATTAGGGCGATAGGTGATTGATAGCTAGGATTTCTAGAAGTTATAATACTTGTCATACCATGCCATGGTTCTTGGAGTGCACCATGATTAACAATTAAAATAACAATACTTAATAGTAAAAAGATAGCATTTAAACCTAAAATAGCAATACCACCAACTGAAGAAATCTTGGCAATACTACTGATACCTCGACTAGCGACAAAGGTAACTAGCACAATCCAAAGAATTGCAAGAATACCGATAGTTTGTGTTGAAGATAGGCCAAAGATAGCCCAAGATTGTGTTTGATCACTTCCAGAAAAAATTGTTGAAAGTGGAATCCAAACTTTAGATGCAATTGATACCATCCAGACAATCCATGCAAAAAGCCAAATAAATGTTCCTGTGAAAGCAAGTTTGGGGCCAATTGATTCAGCTAACCAAGAATAAATGCCACCTTTTGATTCATTTAAAGCTGAACCATATTCTGCAAACATCAAAGCAGTTGGTAAGAAAAAGAAGAATGCTGCTAAAACGTACCAGATAATACTAGCGTAACCCATTTGAATAAAGGCGACGGGAGTATTTGCAAATCCAAAAATAGTTGTAAAAATCATTAAAATGAAACTTGTTAGGGAAATTTTCTTTTGTTTGTCCATAAGACTTTTGTAATTCCTTTCGGTTTCTTATATTTATAAGTTTTGGTCAGTTTTAAAATTTAATGGTGATAGGTCAGTTGATAATGTAATTAGCTGACTAATTAAGGCCTTAACCTTGATTTCAGCAGCTTCAGTAATTTTTAGATTTTCTTCAGTTAAAAAATCTGTTAGGTCTGTACCACTTTTAGAAATTGCCTCTGTTTGAATCCGTTTTACGGAGGCATTGAATTGGATAATTAAATCTTTTTGGAGATCTTTCAGTAATGAGCTAAATTCTAAGTAATGTGAATCAACCAAAATACCTAATTGTTTATATAACCAGTAAGCAGATTTGTCATCATATACATCGGTACCAATTTTATAATTCTCCGGTGTATCCGTAATACCAGCAAAGAAAGGTACATAAGCACTTTGAGCCGTAACACCCATTGATAGCCAATGGATACCACCAATTTCAAAAGGTAAATCAGGTCTAATTTGTAAAATATGAGACTCTTGTGTTTTTGCTAAACTAATGGGTCTGAATTTATGTTTATCACTGATTGAACCAGTTCCAATCGGATCATATTGAGTTCCTTGGAAATGTGAGCCAAGAATTTGTTCTAAATCTTCACGTTGAATTAAATGATCAGCCTGACGAATGAACGGTAAATTCATACTCATAGGATCTTGTGAAGCAACTGATGGTGTTAAAAGTAATTGGCCATACCAAACTCTTGGTGTGCTGTAAATGGCATCAGATTGATCATGAGTTCCAAAGATATCTCTAAAATTAAATGAATCTTTTTGGTTATTTAAATGATTATCAGAAACAAATTTCTGAATACCAGAACTAAACATAAAATTAGCGGAATCAGTAAAGTTAATTTCTTGAATAGCTAGTTGGTTGGCAACAACTGCATAAGAATCATCCGGAATACGTTGCGCAACCCAATGGTGACCGGTTGCAATTTCCATATACCAAACATCTTTTTGATCAGAGAACAAGACACCATTTGTTTCACTTGAACCGTATTTTTCTACTAATGATCCAAGGTAACTAACACCTTCTTTTGCGGAGTGAATATAGGGAAGAGTAATTGTTACAATTGCTTCCTCACCAATTCCGTTTTCAGTTAGTAAGGGATCGTAACTGAGAACCCGGCTATTAGCGTATGCACTTTCAGTAGCGCTCATAGCCACACCATATTCATTAAAGCCATCTTCTTCAAAAACACCAAATTTTGGTGTCCATTCAGGAGTAGCTGAATATTTACCACGAATTTTTGGTAATGGCATTTTAAAGTGATTATCTGGTGATTCAAATAAAGGTGATTGTTCAAATTCTGTATGAGCATGAATAACAAAATGTTTTGGCCATGCTGTTTTTGCATCTTCATTACGGCCAATAAAAGTCGACCCATCTGCAGTTGCTTTAGAACCAGCTAAAACACTTGTACATGCTGAAAAATTAAAAGGGTCTGTCGTCATGGATATTTCTCCTCCCAGTAAATAAATTTAGATATTACCATTTTATCATTTAATTGCTATTTTTAAACGCCATTTGTAAATAAATATTCGTATTTAACCGGTTACGCTGTATAAGGTTAGTTTAATAGAAATTTAAAATGAGAGATTACTCATTTTATTAATATTATTGTTTAATAAAAGGTAAAATGAAAAGAGTCACATATAATAGGAGGGAGATTTATGAAGTTATCAATTTCTGATAAAAATAAACGACTAGTTATAATTGTATTTTCGGGATTATTAATTGCATTATCCCTTAATTTCTTTCTGATTCCAGGAAATATTTTTGGAGCTGGTGCCAATGGTATTGCCCAATTACTTTCTGCTATTTTTTATGATCTATTTCATATTAAAATTGGTACTGGATATCTAATTATGTTAATAAATATTCCAATTGGTATATTAGGCTGGTATAAAGTAGGACGTTCATTTACATATTATAGTGTACTGACCGTCGCTTCTTCATCTCTCTTTACGGTAATTTTACCCGTTCATCAATTATCAACTAATCCATTAATGGCAGCATTATTTGGTGGTGTAATAAGTGGTATTGGGGTTGGATTAGCATTAAAATTTGGTTTTTCAACTGGTGGGATGGATATCATCGCACTTGTTCTAGCTAAAACGACAGGTAAAACAGTCGGTTCATTAATGTTATCAACAAATATGATTATTATTTTAACGGCTGGATTTTATTTCAGTTGGGAAAGTGCTTTGTATACAATTATTTCTAATTATGCTATGTCTAGAGTTGTCGACGACATCCATACATCGCATCAAAAGTTAACAGCATTTATTGTTACAAAAGAAGCAGATTTAGTTGTTGGAGCGCTCCAAAAATCATTAATTCGTGGAATTACAGTTATTGACTCAAAGGGCGCTTTCTCAAATGAAGAAAGTAAAGTTTTGATGTTAGTTATTACACGTTATGAATTATATAATTTAAAAATGACAATTAGTGATGTTGATCCAAATGCATTTATGAACTTAGTTAATACCGCTGATATTGAAGGCAATTTCCTAAACTCAGACCAACAAGAATTATTAAGAAAAGGGCAATCAACTAAATAAAAAGGAGATTCGTTATGCCAATTATAAATATTGATTTAATTGAAGGTCGTTCACAAGAACAACTTAAAAATTTAGTTAAAGATGTGACTGAAGCTGTTTCAAAAAATACTGGTGCACCTACAGAGCATATCCATGTAATTTTAAATGAAATGCGTAAAGATCGTTATAGTGTCGGTGGTATTCTAAAAAGCGACGAAAAATAAATATCATTAAATATGACTTCTGGTATATTCCAGAAGTCATTTTTTATAAAAAAATAACAGACCATTACTGATCTGTTACTAATTAACGATTATTTAGCTAAATTTAAATAATTTTTTAAGTAATGAGCAAGCCCATTTTCTTGGTTATTTAAAGAGGTAACATCATTGGCTAGACCTCTAATTTCAGAAGTACCATTTTTCATTGCCACACCCCAGCCAGCATATGAAAGCATTTCTTTATCATTACTTTCATCACCAAAAGCAACGATATCTTTTTGAGAGATACCATAGTAATCTGCTAGATAAGAAACACCAATTGCTTTTTGAATCCCTTTTGAAACAACTTCTAGAACAGGTTTTGGTCCGCCCCAAGTGTTGACTTCGATAACATCACCATATTTTTCAAGTAGTCTAGATGTAATTAATTGTTTTTTATCTTGATCGACAAACATCGTAATTGATGTCGGATCATGTTGTAAATTTTGTTTATTAAGAATTTGATTTGATCTTAAAACTTGTGGGAAAAAGCCTTTCACTAGCTGACTTGCATTGTCAGCCAATAACATATTTTTTCCTTCGGCTGCTAACATGTTAATACCTAATTCTTTTCTAGCGTTAAGAATATCAAAAACAATATCTCGATTAATTGTATATTCGTATGATTTATCCCAATTTTTATGTGGAATATGTGCCAGGGCACCATTAAAATTAATCATTGGAGTTGTTAACCCTAATGAATCATAAATTTGTTTTGAGATACGATATGGGCGTCCCGTTACAATACTGACAATGTGTCCTTCAGCTGTTGCTTGAGTAAGTACTTTTTTTGTTGTTGAACTAACTTCTGCATTATTATTTAAAGTTGTGCCATCTAAATCAATTGTAATTAACTTTTTGTTCATCGTTATTGTTCCTCCATCAACTTAACTTATGTGTAGTAAGATTTACAGTTTTTTATCTTAGTTAGTTCAGGATAGCATTTGAGTATGCAGTATTCAAACGTATTTAACCTTTTTTTATCTATTGTTATAAAATCGTATCTTTAATTTAATCCGGCTTCATAGTAACTTTGGCGCCGTATAACATTATTTTTTAGAAAAAGTAAAGAGTTCAGTAACATTAAAACAATAGATTGCAATGCTAAAATAGAAACGATAAACTAGTAATATTAGCTATTCAAGAGAGGATTAATCCTATGAGTGAAAGACGAAGTGCAGAAATAATTAAGCAAGATATTTTGACACATTTAGAAAAAGTGATGGATCCTGAATTGGATATGGATATTATTAATTTAGGTTTAGTATATGAGATTGAATTAGACAATGACAATAATTGTAATGTACAAATGACTTTAACCACTATGGGTTGCCCGTTAACAGGTGTTCTATCTGATTTAGTCGAAGATGCGTTAAAGCCAGTGCTAGAAATAAAAAAAGTAACTGTACAATTTATATGGAGTCCAGCCTGGTCAATTGAACGTATGTCTAGGTATGCAAAAATGGCACTCGGTGTCCATTAAAAGTTAGGGGGAAATTAAATTGATGATGCGAAGAAGATACATATTTATAGTAGCTATCTTACTACTTACATTCTTTACCACATTTTTATTTTTTAAGATGCAGGAAAAAGATTTAATCACAAAATTAGATAATCATAATCTATCTAAAAATGCATATGTTCTTAAAACAAAAGAACAAAATTTAGATAAATATAATACAACGTTAGCAAAATCAGAAAAAATTTCTGATTTTCAAATTCATTATCAAGTAAAAAACAAAAAAAATATTTCTTATTTTTATGCGAAGGGTAGTTATGATAAGCCACCAATGGTTTCTGGAACTTTTTTCTCAAATAATGATTTTTTATCTGAAGTTCCGGTAGCAGTAGTTGGTCGAAATATTGAAAAAAAATTATACTCGCCATTTCATCAGCAGTATTATAAATTAAATGGGCAATACGTTTCTGTCATCGGTATTATGGGTGATAAATACAATTCTGAGTTGGATAATCAAATTTTTATTGCAATGTCAACTGCAGACATAAGTAAATTGAAGGCAAATAATACAAATATTATTCTTGATTCAAAGCATGTCGTGACTAAGAATGTGTTAACGACCGAATTAACTAATACAACAGTTTCCAAACAGGTTAATGATAATTTAATTTTAACTAATAACTCATGGATTAGTCGACATTGGCAACAAGCGGTGGGCTTAATGGCTGTTATTGCTAGTGTTATGGTCGCAACTTATATTTGGATTGTTGGTGTTAGTAAACAAATTCGTAATCAGAAATTTATCAAACAATCAAAAAAAGTTATTATTTGGAATAACTTGCTAATTTACATGGGATCATTCTTAGTTGGTGGCTTAATAGGAACTGCGATTGGTCAGTCACAATTTTCGATTAAAACAAATATGATAGCTCTGTATGAGTTCGAAGGTACTCTATTTATCGTTGCTTCCGTTGTTTTCTACTTTGTTATCCGTAGAAGAGTTAATAAACGTAATAATTAATAAAAACGCCAAATCAGTTAGATTCATTATCTAACTGATTTGGCGTTTTTTATGTAAACATGATTATATTTGATTTTTAAAATTTTGTAACTCAGGTGATAAAATCATTCTAATTTTTGTTAAATCACTTAAATTTTTGGTGCCAAGTAACAGCATAAGCATGTTAATTTTTGATTGATAATCTGATATGGTATTTGTTAGCGCATCTTGACCTTGTTTATTGAGAATGTGTAAGAATGCACCAGAGATACCAACACTTTTAGCGCCTAAAGCGAGACATTTAACAATATCTAATGGGGTACGAATACCACCAGAGGCAAAAATTGTTAAGCCTGTTTGCAGAGATTTTGTATCAATGAGACTTTCAGCTGTAGTTAAGCCCCAATCCTCTAGAAAGGAGAAATCTTTAGCATGTCTACGTTCGTTTTCAATCATGGCAAAATTTGTGCCGCCACGACCAGAAATATCAACATAACGTACACCAATATCAGCTAATTGTTGAACCGTTTTATGAGACATCCCAAAACCAACTTCTTTAACAATAATGGGTACTTCAAGCTTATTTACGATTGTTTCAATATTCTTCAACCAATAAAACTCACGTTCACCTTCTGGCATAATAATTTCTTGAGCGGCATTAATATGAATTTGTAGGGCGTTTGCTTCAATCATATCAACGGCTCTTTTTGACTGATCTAGTGTTGCATTGGCGCTTAAATTAGAAAAAATGAGACCATTTGGATTCTTTTCACGAAGTATTTTAAATGTATGAGCCTTAGAAGGGTCTTTTAAGGCGATACTTTGAGAACCTGTCGCGATTGGTGTATTTGTGATAGCTGCAACTTCGGCTAATTGTTGATTTAAAATACCCGTTTGTTCACTGCCACCAGTCATAGCATTAATATAAAAGGGCGATTGAAACGAGAAATTTGGAAGCTCAACGCTAGATTGAATATCATTAATAGAAAGTTCAGGTAAATTTGAAGGAATAAGCTTGATCTCATTCAATTGATTTTTTGATTCCGTATTGAATAATTTTTCGGCGATAAATACGTGTTCATCTTTTCTGTGACTTTGAATTAAATTATCGTCTTTAATCATAAAAAACTCCTTATCCTATAAGGTCACTTTGATATCCAAAGGTTGAATATCATTTTGTGCCCAATCTTTAAATAATTCAGTACGATTTGTTTCAGAGGTTGCTAATGCAATACCGCAATCACCACCGCCAGCACCTGATGTTTTTGCGGCAGCATGTTGGGATTCTGATAAATTACAAAGGGAAGTTAATGATTCGGTTTCAATTATTACCTGACTAGCATCGGCTAATTGTTGTAAAATCATTCGATTATTTGTAATTTCTTGTTGAATAATGATGGAATTGTTTAATTTAAAGCCATCAATCATTGCAGTGACACATTTTTTTGAATCTTCTAAAAATTCAGAGTAAGTCTTTTTTTGTTTTGCTTTAAAAAGGGCCATCTTATCAACAAAAATGGAAGTTGAAGCTGGAGAGCCAGTCCAACCGATTAATAATTCTAAATCTTTAGGTTGCGGTAGGCGTTGGACAGAAAGCATAGGCCAATCCATAGATAAAAGTTCGGTTAGTGGCGTACCTTGTCTCATAATTTTTAACCATTCTCGATCAAATGAATAATAAGCAATCCATCCGCCATAAACACTAGCGGCAATATCTCCGAGTGAACCATTTCCTTGAACATCTAGGTGAGCCATTGCTGATAATTTAAATAGAGCGTTATCCGTTAATTTTAAATTATAAAATTGTGAAACGGCACGAACGGTTGCTACGGTAACCGCAGCAGAACTGCCCAAACCATATTTTTTACCATCAGTACTATCTAAATCACTATCAATATTGACATGATAATTAACCATCTGTTTTCCGATGGATTGTGCATATAATTCGGTTAAATGAATCGCCGATAATATGTAGTGAAAGGGGTTATCTCGATTATCAAAAATAATTTTTGTCCCTTGACGATACCAAGATAAAGAATTTTCTTGGTATTGTTTAGATGAAATACTACCTGTTTCTTTACTCTTTTTAATTGTTACAGTTACAAACTGATCAATAGCAACAATAATTGCTGGTGATCCAGGTTCAACAATTGCGTATTCTCCTGCAATATAAAGTTTTCCTGGTGCTTTAGCGGTGATCAAATAGCTCAATTCCTTTCAATATGGATAACACTAAATAAGTGTCGCTCCAGGTCCAGGCTTGGCAACCAAAAGATTTTTTGCACCAAAAAGTGGACTTAATTTATTTAAAATATAAGGTGTTTCAGTTTTGGAACAAATTATTTTAACATTTGGACCAGCATCCATTGTGAAGTAACAGGTAATACCTTCTTGACGCAAGTCACGAATAGCATCCATAGCACGTATGCTGTCAGGATTAAAATAAGTAAAGCTGGGATTAGCGCTTAAAGTTGTTGCGTGCATTTTCATTGCATTATTTTCAGCAATTTGACCAACTTTTTCGAGGTTTTTCTCTATAATAGCCTTTTTCATATCAATTAAATCACGTTCAGAAGATTTAACCCATTCATTGTAGAAAGGTGATGTGTCCACGGAATGTTGCATTCCAGAACGAGAATCAATCGCTTTTTCATGACTATTAATCATAATAGCAATCATTTGAAGATCCCAATCAATCGTTTCTTCAATCGGTATAGCAAAGGAGTCTTCATCATTGTGACCTTTTTCCCATTCAACTAGGCCACCAAAAATAGAGCGACTAGCTGAACCAGAACCACGACGTGCTAATCGTGATAAATCGCGTTTATTTAAATTTAAACCAATTGCTTGACTAGCAGCAAGCGCAAGTGCAGCATATGCGCTCGCTGATGACGCAAGTCCTGCTGAAGTTGGAACGTGATTTATTGATTCTACTTTAGCGTAAATATTTTTTTGTGCTTGATTACGAACAATATCTAAAAAGGCTGATACTTTGTTATCCTTTTTTTGTTTAGAATTTAGAAAGAAGGTATCTTCAGTTAGCGTATCGTCAAAAGTTACCGTAGTATCGGTATAAAAATGATCTAACGTTAAGGATAGGCTATTGTTGTAAGGAATAATTAAATCTTTATTTTGTTTACCCCAGTATTTAATGAGTGCAATATTAGTATGGGCGCGAGCTGAAATTTTATTTTTCAATATGTTGTGACTCCTTTTTAAGGGGTTGAATCCAAGTTGCAATGGCACCATTACGATTTAAGAGATGGCTTAGATTTAAAGCTTCTTCGGGTGTTTTAACTAGGGCTATCATACAGCCACCGCCACCACCACCGGTAAGTTTGGCACCTAAAGCGCCATTTTCTAGACTTGTTTTGACAAGTGCATCTAATTTGGGATGACTAACACCTAAAGATTTTAGTAAATGATGAGCCCTAGATAATGTGTGTCCTAAACTTATAGCATCATCTGTCGCAATTTGTGCCTTAGCCATACTTGTTAATTGACCAAGTTCGGAAATTATTTTTTCAGTAACGTCAGGACTTGATAAGACGCGATCACGAACTTGACCAACAGTTAAACCCGTTTGGCCCTTGATTCCCGTATCAGCAATCACTAAGGTTGCCTCTATGTTTAATGGGACAGGGTAAGCCTCTTGGTGCTTAATGAACCAAATGGGATCGCGGCTACTGGTTGTTGCGGCATCGATACCACTTGGAGAACCATGTGTGGTTGTTTCAGCGATATTGGCAATAAGTAGAAGTTCATCGCGTTCGATTTTCGTATCAAAAAAAGCGTACAAACTTCGAATTATGGCAATAACTGTGGCAGCGGAAGAACCCATCCCTCGTTCAGATGGGATGTCACTTTCAATCGTTAATTTAAATGATTGATGTCGTTTATTCAATGATTTTAAAATGTACTGGATAACTTGCTTAATGCCACGCATATTCATGGGAACATTTTTCAGTTCACCACTATAAAAACGACTTGTGATCCATTGTTTATCTGCCATTGCTTCCGTTAAAACTGATATTTTAACATTTGGTAAAGGGAGGGCAATAGCGGGTTGGCTATAAACAACAGAGTGTTCGCCGATTAATATAATTTTAGCATGGCTAGTACCAAGAAATTTTGCTTCTGTATTATCTGACAAATTGTTCAAAAAAAGAGTCCTCTCTAGATGAATTTACTTCCATTATCATACCTTAAAATTGTCGTTATAGCTATAATGGACTGGATGAACTTTGAGAATTTATAATGATTTAGTTTTTGGCATATGATTCTTTAATCAATATGGTAAAATAAACATAAATGCGTTAACTTAAAAAGACTGGTGATAAACTTCAATGAATAAAAATACGATTTATGCTGTAGTGGATATTGAAACGACGGGAACAAATCTTAAAAGTGGCGATCGAATGATCCAATTTGGTTGCGTTTTAGTTCAAAAAAATCAAATAATAAATTCTTTCTCGTTTGATATTAATCCTGGTATGGCAATTCCGAAAGTTATTACAGAATTAACAGGGATTACAAACCGTCAAATCAGAAAGGCTGCCTATTTTGAAGACGTCGCCGCAACGATTTACGCGATTCTCCAAGATACAGTTTTTGTTGCGCATAATATTAACTTTGATTTGCCATTTATCAATAGTGAGTTAGAAAGAGTTGGCTATCCTGCATTATCAATAAAAGGTGTCGATACTGTACAGCTTAGTCAAATCTTATTGCCAACAGCACCCAGTTTTAAATTAAAAGATCTGAGTCGATATTTGAATCTGACTCACGAAAATCCGCATCATGCCGATAGTGATGCCCATGTGACAGCTGAGTTATTTATCTTCTTATTAACTCGACTAGAAACGATTCCAAGAGAAACCTTATTTGAAATAAATCGTTTAAGTTCATTTTTATTAAGAAATACAAATGAATTATTTTCTGATGCGTACAGTGATAAAAATAGAAGACAGGAAAGACTACCAGATCATCTATACATTGTTGGAGGGATTGTCCTTCAACGTAGGAAACAAGATACATTTAATTTAACGAATTATGTTTATCCTGAAGCAGAAGTAGATAAGAAAAAAATATTTGAAAAACAATTAAGTTGGCGACCTGAACAAGCAAAGATGATGGACCTTATTTCTGAACATTTAAAAAGTGGAAATCGAACATTAATTATTGAGGCTCCTACAGGAATCGGTAAAACATTAGGTTATTTAATTCCAGCAGCTTATCATGCTCAAAATCGCAAACAAATTGTGATTAGTAGTGCGACAACATTACTTCAAACCCAGTTGATGAATCAGGCATTACCGTTACTTAACAAATTATTGCCTTTTCAAACAGCTGCAGTAAATTTGAAGGGCAGTAACCATTATATAAATTTAGCGGCGTTTAAAAAAGAATTAACACAAAAAGAAACCTCTGGACAGATAGCTTTAATGAAAATACGTATCTTAGTATGGCTGACAATGACTAAAACTGGTGAACTTGATGAATTAAAACTTTCAAGTTATCAAAATCCCATTTTTAATCAAATTGAACATCAAGGGGTTGGGAGTTTAGTATTAACTGATCAATTTTTTGAAGTTGACTTTATTAATACGTTATATAAACAAGTTGAATCGTCAGCAATTATTTTTACAAATCATGCTTTTTTAATGAAGCATCCTGGTTTATTTAACTCAGATCGTACAAAACTTGCGCCTGAATTAATTGTAGATGAAGCACAGCATCTTGCTGATGTTGCTCTACAGTCAAATAAAGGACGCATTCGATTCTGGAAAATTATTAATATGTGTGATTCATTATTGACTAGCATACAAAGTTCACAAAAATTTTCTTTTAATGACTTAATGGCAATTAATTTCTTAACAGCTAGTGAAAACAATCAATTATTAACAGAAATTAGGAAATTACGGGAATCAGTTGAGTTACTCATCAGACAATTTTCAAGAGAATATGGTCGACAAATTAGTAGGAATTCAGCAGCAAAAAATGAAACGACCGGAAAAGCAATTATTTTAAAATCAACTGAGCTAATTGGATTGATTAATCGAAATAAAATTATGCTTGAATCTGTTTTAAAAGTGATAACTGTTTTAAAAAGAGATGATGCCATTTTACGAGATCGTTATATCGCTGCAAAAAGCCAACAAAATATCGGCCAAGATGAGCAACAGCTTTTGAATCGTGTTCATAACTTTTTTAAGCAATTATTTGCAGAAACTGAGGGCTGGACTATATTTGAACAAAATCAAGACAAGCTAAATGAAAAGGTGCTTTGGTTAAGTTTTCCGATTAACGGACAAACAGACAAAATGCAATTTGAATTTAGTTTATCAGATGCAACTCATTTTCTTTCTGAAGTAATTTATCGGCACTTTAATCACCTGACGTTTACTGGGGCGACTTTGTTACTACCAGGTAATCCTGATTACATTATTGATCAGCTAGATATACAAGATGATAATTACAAAATCAAAAAATTAGGGAGTCCTTTTGATTATAGTAACCAAGCTAAATTGTATGTAGCAAGTGATGCTTTTGATGTTCGATCATCAAAAGAGCTTTATGAATCTTACTTGGCTGATTCAGTTTATGAGATTATAAAATCACAACGTAAACAAACGTTAATTTTATTTAATTCGCTTGATACGATAGCAAATGTTTATGGGTTATTAACAAAAAGAGGGTTACATCTTGATCGTGAACTTTTAGTTCAGGGTGTTACAGGACGGCCTGAAAAATTAAAAAAACGATTTTTATTAGGTAAAGACGCTATTTTAATGGGTACTGGTAGTTTCTGGGAAGGCGTTGACTTACCAAATGATAGATTAGAACTTTTAATTGTGACGCGGTTACCATTTGAGTCTCCAGAGTCGTTAAATGTAAAGGCGAAAGAAAAAGAGTTTGAAGGTCAAGGTAGGGATGTATTCAGTGAGTATTCACTGCCTAGAGCAACAATGAAGCTTAAACAAGGGTTTGGACGCTTAATTCGGACGTCAACCGATAAAGGGGCAATGATTGCATTGGACAATCGATTGATAAATCAAAGTTATGGTAAAAAAATGATTGAAGTATTGCCGGATGAATTACAACTTATAAATGAACCATTGGCAGATATTATTATTGATTTAAAGACGTTTTTATCTAATTCTGATAGTTAATCAGAATTAGATAATGTCTGTTATAATATGACCGTATAAAACTAAGACAGGAGAAAAATTGATCATGCGAAGATCCCCCAAAAAATCAAAAAACATCGTTTTTCTTTCGATACTTGGTACGATATTAGTTATTGTGGTAAGTGCTTTTATTTTATATAATCGCGCAAAATCACCGATGGCTACAGCTGAAAAAGAAGCTGTTACAATTGCTAAAAAATACGCAAAACTAGATAAAGAAACAGCATTTTATAGATATAATAGGGATGCAACTTATTTTACAGTTGCAGGGACAACAAAAGCTAATAAAAGAATTTATGTGATTGTTGCTCAAAAAGGTGGAAAAGTTAAAGTCTTATCACAATCAAATGGTAAGACAAAAAATGATATTTTAACTTATATCTGGAATGAAAAAAAACCTAGTAAAATATTGAATGTCGGACTTGGTATATACAACGGTGTACCTGCATGGGAAGTGAGTTATTTGAACAAGAAAAAAGCTCTTTGTTATGAAACACTGCAGTTCTCAAATGGTAAAGTTTTAAAATCCGTTGAAAATATATAATTGTCTTATGGACTAATATATCTGACTAATGATATTATAAAAGGAATGAAATCGATCTAGCAACTAGGACCGTAATGAGGAGGAAGTTTATTGAAAACAATTAGTATAATTGATGCTAAAAACCATGTAGACGAAGAAGTAAAAATCGGTGTTTGGCTTACTAATAAAAGATCAAGTGGTAAGATTGCATTTTTACAATTACGAGATGGAAGTGCCTTTTTCCAAGGTGTCGTGATAAAAAGTAATGTCAGTGAAGAAACTTTTGAAATGGCAAAAGAGTTACATCAGGAATCTAGCCTTTACGTTATTGGTGAGATTCATGAAGATAAACGCTCACCATTTGGCTATGAAATTGAAGTTAAATCACTTGAATTAGTTGGTGATAGTCAAGATTATCCAATTACACCTAAAGATCATGGAACAGAATTTTTGATGGATCATCGTCATTTATGGTTACGTTCAACGAAACCATATGCAGTTATGCAAATTAGAAATGAAATTATTCGCGCAACATATGAATTTTTCAATAAAGAAGGTTTTATAAAGATTGATGCGCCTATCTTAACTGGTAGTGCACCAGAAGGTACAACTGAACTTTTCCATACTAAATATTTTGACAAAGATGCCTATTTGTCACAATCAGGTCAATTGTATGAAGAAGCTGGGGCAATGGCCTTTGGTAAAGTATTCTCATTTGGACCAACTTTTAGAGCTGAAAAATCTAAGACAAGACGCCATTTAATTGAATTTTGGATGATTGAACCCGAAATGGCATTTATGCACCAAGAACAAAGTCTTGAAGTACAAGAACAATATATTGCGTTCTTAGTACAAAATGTTTTAGATAACTGTGACTATGCTTTAGATATTCTCGAAAGAGATAAAGAAGTCTTAAAAAGTTATACAAAAACACCATTCCCTAAAATTTCTTATGATGAAGCCGTCGAATTATTACAAAATTCTGGTGAATTTCCTGATACTAAATGGGGTGATGATTTTGGATCTCCTGAAGAAACTTATTTGGCAGAACATTTCAGTATGCCAGTATTCGTTTTAAACTATCCTAAAGCAATTAAACCATTTTACATGAAACCACATCCAACGAGAGAAGACGTCGTTATTTGTGCTGACTTATTAGCTCCTGAAGGTTACGGCGAAATTATTGGTGGTTCAGAACGTGAAACTGATGTAGATAACTTAATAGCACAAATTAAAAAAGCTGGATTGAACGAAAAAGATTACGAATGGTATTTAGATTTAAGAAGATATGGTAGTGTTCCTCATTCAGGATTTGGTCTTGGATTAGAACGCGCAACAACTTGGATTACAGGTGAAGAACATATACGTGAGGCTATTCCATTCCCACGTCTATTAAACCGTATTTACCCATAAAAAAGTAGAGAAAAAGAACCTTTAAACGAAATTGTTTAAGGTTCTTTTCTTAATTAAGGAGGCATTTTCGTTATGGATGCATTTATGAGTCAATTTTTAGAAGCAGGGGAAACCCATGTGTCTAATTTAATTTTACGGAATTATCGAAAAATTGGATTATCAAGTGATGAATTAATTTTCTTAATCCATCTATTAAGCTTTAATCAAGCAGGTAATAAATTTCCAGATACAAATCAAATTGCCAGTCAAATGGGCGTGACGGCCCAGGAAACCTATACATTACTGCAGAAATTAATCGAAAAAAAAGTTATTTCTATCAAAACAATTGATGATTCAAATGGGTACAGCACCGATCAATTTGATTTTAGTGTGTTATATGAAAAATTAAATAATTTAAGTCATAGGACACAAGAAAAGGTTGAAGTTGTTAAGAGTAATAATTCTCGAAAAGAGGTTTATGAAAAAATTGAAGTTGAATTTGGAAGACCTTTATCACCAATGGAATTAGAAAGTATTAGCATGTGGATTGATCAAGACCACTATATTCCAGAACTAATTTTGATGGCGTTGAAAGAAGCTGTCCTTAATCAGGCATACAGTTTAAAATATATGGATAGAATTTTACTAAATTGGGAAAAGAAGCATATAAAAACAAGTCAAGACATAAAAAAAGATAAAGAAAAAAGACAACAACAGAACTTTTCAAATAATGTGAAGAATAATGACAATACAAAAGAATCTAATGATAAACCGGAAATACCCCTATATCATTGGTCAAATTAATGAAATAAATAAAAACCTGGCGATATTCAGAATTTTAACTGAATATCGCCAGGTTTTTATTTAACGAGTAGCAGACGAAACGGCTTTACTGCTGTCTGCTTTAGATGAAGCACTTGAACTAATAGCGGAGCTAGAACTACTAGATGAACTAGAACTTTCTGAAGAACTAGAACTACTTGAACTAGAAGAACTGCTTGAACTAGATTCTTCTGAAGAACTAGAACTATTTGATATCTTAGGAACTGAATATGAACTGCTATCTGCTGTTGTTGTTTCTGCAGTAGATGAATCTGTTAATGATAATTCGCCATTTTTCAGATAAACGTCAGAAGGTTTTGTCCAATCCGTATTTGAAACTGATTGGGAAACGTACTGCATTAAGTTTTTATAAATACCTACAGCTAGATGTTGAGAATTAACATCTAAGTAGTTATTTGCGACTAATGGTGAATCATAACCTGTCCAAACTGCAATTGAGTAATTTGAAGTATAGCCGGAAAATAATGAATCCATAACTGCGCTAGATGGAAATTTAGAAGCAACATTTGATGGATAATCAGTAGTACCGGTTTTACCCGCTTGGTAAAGACCCGGTATTTGAGCTGCCGTACCTGTACCATTAGAACTATTAATAACACCTTTTAGCATATCAGTAATCATATAAGCAGTTGATGTTTTCATTGCTCTAGTACCTGAGCTAGAATAATTTTCAACTGTACCATCTTTTCTTTCAATTTCTGAAATATAAGTCCCTTTGTGATAAGTTCCACCATTTGCAAATGCTGCATAGGCTTCTGCATTTTGAGTCGTTGACATGTTTGCACCGATACCAGATGAGTAAGTATCAACTTGATCCTTAGAGACACCAAGTTTTTTGACGAATCCTTGGGCTTTTGATAATCCAACCGCTTCAAGTGTCCGAATAGCAGGGATATTACGTGATTGAATCAAAGCATTTCGCATTGTCATTGTTCCAAGATAGCTATTATCAAAATCATTTAATTGTTTTGTAGTAGCATCAGGGTAGTAATATTTTGTATCGCTAACTTTTTGATTAGTTGGGTAGTCTAGATATTCAATAGCAGGACCGTAATCCATAATAGGTTTCATGGTTGAACCGTTGCTTCGACTAGTTGCGACAGCCCGATTATACCCGAAAGTAACATTTGTTTGTTTACGGCCACCAATCATAGCTGAAATAGCGCCAGTTTTTGAATCAACCATGGTAACAGCTAATTGCATTTTACTGTCAGGATAGACCACATAGTTATTTGTATTAGCTATATCATAAAGTCGTTTCTGAGCATCCAAATCTAAGTTTGTACGAATCTTAAGACTACTGTTATAAGGATCAAAACCTTTATCTTTAACAGACTGAATAACTTCTTTTAAATAGGAATCAGAAATTTTTGCATTATAAGTATCTTTTTCGGCAGAATGTGATGTTCTTAGGCCTGAAGTAATTGGTGTCGCTTTAGCTGTACTTGCTTCGCTTGCCGAAATTTTGTTATTTGCTAACATTGCATCAATAACTTCATTACGTCGTTCCTTTGCGTATTCTGGATGCGCGTAAGGATTATAAGAAGATGGGGCATTAGGAATACCAGCAATTAACGCGATTTGTTCTGTATTTAATTTATTCAATTTTTTACCGAAATAGTAATTTGCAGCAGTTTGCATCCCGTAAATACCATTTCCCATAAAGACTTTGTTAGCATAGAACGTTAAAATCTGAGATTTACTGTATTTACGCTCTACTTGTAATGCTAGCCATGCTTCTTGCGCTTTTCGTTTTATTGTTTGATCAGATGCTTTTGTCGAAAAGACAGATAATTTAATAAGTTGTTGTGTTAAAGTACTACCACCTTGAAGACCAGCTGATCCACCAGTGATATTTGACAAGGCTGCACCTACAATTCGCACAGGATCAACGCCATTATGTTTATAGAAACGTTTATCTTCGATTGAAACAATGGCATCTTTTAATAGTTGCGGCATGTCAGACGATTCAGCGTAGACTCTTGAAGTTCCTAAGGTAGTGATGATTTCATCATTCTTTGCATAAATGACACTTGCAGGGGTACTTTCAAGACTACTTGATGTTATTTTTGGTGAATCTTTGGCGTAATAGAAAAATAAACTGATACTAGCAATTACGCCAATAACGAATAGAGCAAGTAAGCTCAAAAAAATACGTTTAAAAAGTTTACCTTTACTATTTTTACCTTTGTTGCCTTTTTTGTTAGTGCTTATTTCTTGTTCGCGTCGCGCAACACGAGTAGTACCTTTATTATCAGCTGTTGCCATAAATAAAATTCTCCTTTAATTATATAAAGCCTTAATTATAGATGCTCTATCATTTTATCAACGTATTTTAAATAGGGAATGACCGGATTTAAAGTATATTGTATCTCGAATCCTTCAGTTTGGACTGTTTTCAATGGAATTGATTTACGACCATTAACACTCTGCTTATCCCAGTAAGTAAATAGCGTTTTTGATGGTAGTAAGTAGACCTTACCTAAGGTTGTGAACTTCATTATAACAAAACTAATTCCTCTTTGTAATACACATGATTTCATATGGTTAATTTGGTGCTCATGAAAATTACTTAACGGAAATGAAGTTTTATTTTTAGTTTCTTTAGCTTCAAAATCTAAATAGTGGCCATCGTATATGCCATTGTAGTCAGTTGTTGACGCAGTTTGAAAGTAAGCTTCTTTAATAACAGCTGCACTTCGTTTAGGATAATCAACTTTTACAATTTGAATAGGCGTTGGTTTTTTGTGAATGACAGCCATATTATGAGCAAGGTAAAATGCGTTGCTTACGTTGATATCATCCTCTAATGACATCCCCCGTTTACCAAACAACAGCATATTTGACTTTTTTTGCGTATTTAAAGGTGATTGTTCATAAAGTTTTCCATTAGGATAATTAATACTCACAGTTATTTCACGCTCCAATCTAAAATATTATAACAATAAGTGATATAATTTAATAGCTTTAAAGGATTTGGTAACATATTCTTAATATAAGAAAGGAATATTTAATCAATTATGAAGCGTTTATGGGTGACTGGTTATAGAACATACGAATTAGGTATTTTTAATGAAAATGATCTTAAAATAAAAATCATTAAAAGCGCAATTAAAAAAAATATTATTAATGAAATAGAAAATGGATTGAAGTGGGTTATAACTGGCCCTCAGCTTGGTGTTGAGCAATGGACGGCACAAATTTGCCTAGATATACAAAATGAATATCCTGATTTCAAGGTATCAGTTATGCTACCATTCAAAGAGTTTGGTAATAATTGGAAAGATGATAAAAAATTAGTTTTAAATCAAATATTAAATGATGTAGATTTTTCTGATTATGTTAGTAAGGATACCTATCAGTCGCCACAGCAATTAAAAAATTATCAAACTTTTATGATAGAACACACAGATGGCGCGTTATTACTTTATGATTCAGAAAATGAAGGCAAAACAAAATTTGATTTATTAAAAATAAAGCAAACTAAAGAAGTGAAAAACTATGCATTACGTATGATAGATTTTATGGAATTAGAAGATATTGCAAACGAAATGGAAGAGGAACAAAATAATCATTTGAATTATTAAATAATTCTGCTATAATAAACAGGTATTAACATTATTTATGAGAAATTAGTGATGAGGTGTACGAATATGACGGATGTTAATTTTGTACCTAAAGATATCTTACAAAAACATTTTGAAACAAAAATGCGTGGATATGATTCTAAAGAAGTTGACGAATTTCTTGACGATGTTATTAAAGATTATGAAACCTTTGATAAGAAAGTCAAAAAACTTCAAGAAGAAAATGATCGTTTAATTGCTCAAGTCGACGAACTTACAAAACAGGTTACTGTTGGTAAAAGTTCACAGACGACCCAAACAACATCTACAACTTCAAATATGGATATTCTTAAACGATTATCTAATTTGGAACGTCGTGTGTTTGGTGCACAGTTAGATGAGAATGAAAATTCTAGAAATCAATTTTAAATTAATTGAATGATGTAATATAGATTCAGTGTAAATTTCGGGTAATTGCGGTCTATTAAGTTAGGCTGAGGAAAGTCCATGCTTGCACAAGCTGAGATGCTTGTAGTGTTCGTGCTTGGTGAAAAAATAAGCCAAGGTACCTTCGGGTAACGGCGGATAAAATGACTAAGGCTTCGGCTATGTCAAAGTAATCTGTAAAGTGCCACAGAGACGATACAATATTGGAAACGGTATTGCTGGAACGCGGTAAACCCCACGAGTAGGCAACCCAAACTTTGGTAGGGGCGCTTCATGACGGAAATGAACAAATCATGGGGGCAGATAATATCTGGAGATAGATGATTACCACTGATTTCATCGCCTGAGATGGATGACGTACAAAACATGGCTTATAGAAATTTACATGATTTCAGGATGAACTAGGATGAAGAATTTTCTTTTATCCTAGTTTTTTTATTAAAAAAATTAAATTATAGTGAAGGTGCAAAATGGAAACTTTTAAATTATTGGCAACCGCAGCTAGCGGTATTGAGTCAATTGTTGGAAACGAACTTAAACATATGGGTTATGATGTTCAAGTAGAAAATAGTCGTGTCCGCTTCGAAGGAACAATGGAAGATGTTATTAATACAAACCTATGGTTGAGAACCGCAGATCGCGTTAAAATCATTGTTGGTGAGTTTACGGCTACGACTTTTGACGATTTATTTGAACAAACAAAAGCAATCTCTTGGGATAAGTTTTTACCATTAGATGCGGAATTCCCTGTTCAAGGAAAATCTCAAAAATCAACACTCTATAGTGTTCCAGATGCCCAAGCAATCGTGAAAAAAGCAATTGTTGATCAATTAAGTGATGTCTATCACCGTACAACACGCTTACCAGAGACGGGTTCAAAATATCCATTGGAAGTTGCTATTAATAAAGATAACGTCTTATTGACACTTGATACAACGGGTAGCAGTTTATTTAAACGTGGTTATCGTGTTGAAAAGGGTTATGCTCCTTTAAAAGAAAATATGGCAGCTGCGTTAGTTATGTTAACTAATTGGTATCCAGAAAAACCTTTTGTTGATCCAGTATGTGGTTCAGGAACAATCCCAATTGAAGCTGCATTAATGGGACATAATATTGCACCTGGTATCGGTCGTTATTTTGTATTCGAAGATTGGGATTTTGTTGAAAAAGGACTATTTGATCGTTTAAGAGAAAAAGCAAAAGGTGAAGCAAATCTTGATGTAGTATTAGATATAGCAGGTTATGATATTGATGCTGGCATGATTGAAATTGCTAAAAAGAATGCCGCTGAAGCTGGCGTCTTGGATAGTATTGAATTCAAGCAACTTGCTGCAAAAGATTTTACAACAGAAAAAGAAAATGGTGTTTTAGTCGCTAACCCACCATACGGTGAACGATTGAGCGATACTGAATCTGTACGTGTTTTATACAAACAGATGGGTGTTGTTTATAAACAAATGCCTACTTGGAGTAAATATATCTTAACAAGTGACTTAACTTTTGAAGAATATTATGGTTCAAGAGCATCTAAAAAACGTAAGCTATATAATGGCTCATTGAGAACGGATTATTTCCAATATTGGGGTAAACGTAAACCAAGAGCATAATAAATAATAAGTTTAAAAGCTATCTAATCAACGATTAGGTAGCTTTTTTTATTTAAGATAAAAAAAATAAGTGTTATCTCTTTACTTATTAATAGTAAGTGATATACTAAGTTTATTCAAATAGAGAAGGGGAAATTAATTATGAAAACTCAATTATTAGATCTTATGGAACAACGTCGTTCAATTTACGCTTTAGGGGATAAAGTAAGTCAAACACCTGATGAAATTACTGGTGTTATCGAGGATGCTATAAAGAAATCACCAACATCATTCAATAATCAAACAATTAGAGCAGCAATTTTATATGGTAAAAATTCAGACATGGTTTGGGATATCGTTGAAAAACGTCTTAAATCTGAGGTTCCTAATGCTGAAGCATATAAGAAAACTCAAGAAAAGATTGCAACATTCCGTGCTGGATTTGGAACAATATTATACTTTATAGATACTGATGTTGTTGCTCAAAATGAAAAAGATTTTGCTTTATACGCTGATAACTTCAGAGTTTGGGCAGAACAAGGTTTGGGCGGTGCTCAACAAAGTGTTTGGACAGTATTAGCTGAAAATGGTATTGGCGCAAGTTTACAACATTATAATCCACTTATTGATACTGAAATTAAAAATGCGTTTAATATCCCTGGAAACTGGGAATTACGTGCACAAATGCCATTTGGTTCAATTGAAGCAGCGGCAGGAGATAAAGATTTCATGTTAGATGATGACAGATTCTTAGTTATTAAATAATAGTTCAAAAAGATGAAACTTAAGGTTTCATCTTTTTTTATGGAAAAATATAGAATATCTGATCAATTATGTTAAGCTTTAAATATAGAAGAATAATTTTATTGTGTTAGAGGAGATCATAAGCATGAAAAAATATCAAAAAACATATTTTTATCAACCCGAGCTAGCTAAAACGGTTATTTTATGGTCATGGACGTTCTGCTTATTTTTAGGTAGTTTATTATTATGGTTAGAGATAACAACATTACAAATTTGGACAATTGTTTTATTTATACTTTTTCTTATTGTATCAATTGTTCAAATCTTGAATCGTAAATTAATAGTTGACGACAAAAATATTAAGTTAACTAAGGTTATTCGAAAACATAATGAAATAATTGAAATTTCCGCAATAAAACAAGTTAAATTAAGAAGATTTGGACTATCTTTTTATTTAGCCAATAGTAAAAAGTCAGTTGTTTTGAATTCTAGAAGCAAGTTACAATTATACACGGACCTTAAAAAGGGAAATAAATGATGCCAATAGGTGTCATTTATTTTTTTATAAAAAAGAAATATTAAAAAGAGAAATAGCTTGAATATCCATTAAAATACGAACTATTTTTATTAATTTTTTAATTTCGTCCTTTTTTTGCTTTGACACAACGCTGAGTTGTTGATAGAATAGGTTTATTAAATTTGGAGGTAATCGAATGGCAAAGATAGCAATTGTAATGGGATCGATTTCCGACTGGACCACAATGAAATTTACGGCTAATTTATTAGATGAACTTGATATTGAGTATGATAAAAAAGTTATTTCGGCACATCGAATGCCAATAGAAATGATTAAATTTGCAGAAAGTGCGGATAAAAATGGGTATGAAGTTATTATTGCTGGTGCGGGTGGTGCCGCACATTTACCAGGAATGATTGCAGCTTCAACCGTCATCCCTGTAGTAGGCGTTCCGGTGCAGTCCCATGCGCTAAATGGAATAGACTCTTTACTGTCAATTGTTCAGATGCCTGCGGGAACACCCGTAGCAACTATGGCAATTGGTAAAGCAGGTGCAACAAATGCCGGCATCTTTGCCGCAAAAATTTGTGCCTTAAGTGATTCAACTATAAAAGATAATTTAAAGTCATATCAATTATCACTCCATCAAAAATCTTTGGAAAGTAGTGATTTACTTGATTAAAAGGATATTACCAGGACAAACAATTGGTATTATTGGTGGTGGTCAGCTAGGACAAATGATGACAACGTCTGCAAAAGAAATGGGTTATCGTGTGATTATATTAGATCCGCAAAAAGATTGCCCAGCTGCTCAGGTTGCGGACAAACAAGTGATTGCAGATTATGACGATGAGATTGCTATTTTAAATCTTGCAAAAATGTGTGATGTACTAACGTTTGAGTTTGAAAATGTAGATGCTGATACGATTGATGCAGCAAAGCAATATTGCTATGTTCCACAAGGGTCGACTGCACTGCGTATTTCACAAGATAGAATTAGTGAGAAACAATTTTTGGAAGCTCATAATTATCCAATCGCACCATTTAAATTAATACAAAGTTTTGATGATTTAGAAAATGCCATTAAAATAACTGGGTACCCATCAATTTTAAAAACGATTCGTGGCGGATATGATGGTAAAGGACAAGTTATTTTAAAGACAAGTGCTGATTTGATTGAAGCGGGAAAATTGATTCAAAATAGAACATGCGTGTTAGAAGGCTTTGTTCAGTTTGATCGTGAAGTTTCCGTTATCATTGCTAGAAATGAATTAGGCCAACAAAGTATTTTTCCGATTATCGAAAATCAACATCGTCATAATATTTTACATGAGAGTTCTTGTCCGAGTCGTTTATCGATTGAGACAAGAAAAGAAGTTGAAATTATTGCAAGTCAAATTGCTGATGATTGTTTGTCTGTTGGAACAATGGGGATTGAATTTTTTGTTTCAGATTCAGGTGGCGTTTATGTTAATGAAATTGCACCTAGACCACATAATTCCGGACATTTAACAATTGAGGCCTGTTCCTTATCACAATTTGAAGCGCATATTAGAGGAATTTGTAATTTACCAATGTTAAAACCACAGTTGTTAAGTCATGCTATTATGATTAATATTTTGGGACAACATGTCCAGTCAGTATTAAATGAAATTCAAAATGAAGGTCAATGGCGGTTTCATTTTTATGGTAAAAATGAAGCAAAACAAGATCGTAAGATGGGTCATGTAACGATATTAACCGATAATATTGAGCAAGCTAAAATTGATGTATATCAAACGAAAATTTGGGATTAAGAGAGGAAGATAAAAATGATTGATCGTTATACAAATGCTGAGATGGGTGCCATATGGTCAGATGAAAATAAATATAAAGCTTGGTTAGAAGTTGAAACATTAGCTAGTGAGGCTTGGGTTGAACTAGGCCATGTTCCAGCAGAAGACGCTGAAAAAATTCGTAAAAATGCTAGTTTTGATATTGATCGTATTTTAGAAATTGAACAAGAAACAAAGCATGATGTCGTTGCCTTTACAAGAGCTGTCTCAGAATCTCTAGGGGAAGAACGTAAGTGGGTTCATTATGGATTAACTTCTACAGATGTAGTTGATACAGCGTATGGATCTATTTTAAAACAGGCTAATGAAATTTTGCGTAAGGATATTGAAGAATTTATGGCTGTTTTAGCTGATAAAGCAGTTGAATATAAAGATACTGTTATGATGGGTAGAACACACGGTGTACATGCTGAACCAACAACATTTGGATTGAAAATTGCATTGTGGTATTCTGAAATGAAACGTCATCAAATTCGTTTTAATGATGCAGCATTAGATGTTGAAGCTGGAAAAATTAGTGGTGCTGTAGGAACATTTGCCAATATCCCAATGTTTGTGGAAACTTATGTTTGTGAGCATCTTGGAATTAGACCTCAAGAAATATCGACACAAGTCTTACCACGAGATTTACATGCTAATTATGTTTCTGAGATGGCTCTTCTTGCAACATCGATTGAAAAAATGGCAACAGAAATTCGTGGATTACAAAAAAGTGAGACACGAGAAGTTGAAGAATATTTCGCTAAAGGCCAAAAAGGTTCATCAGCTATGCCACATAAACGTAATCCAATTGGTTCAGAAAATATTACAGGGTTAGCGCGTGTCATTCGAGGACATATGGTCACTGCCTTCGAAGATGTTACATTATGGCATGAACGAGATATTTCACATAGCTCTGCAGAACGTATTATATTACCCGATACAACTATTTTATTAGATTACATGCTACGTCGCTTTACAAAAATAGTTAAAGAATTAACAGTATTTCCGGAAAATATGAAAAAAAATATGGACCGTACTTTTGGTCTTATTTACAGCCAAAGAGTTTTACTTAAATTAATTGATAGTGGCATGTCTAGAGAGGCTGCATATGATTTAATTCAACCTAAGACGGCAATCTCTTGGGATCAACAAATACAGTTCCGTCCCTTATTAGAAGCAGATGAACAAATAATGTCTGCATTAACTCAAGCAGACTTAGATGATGCTTTTGATTATCATTATCATATTAGAAATGTTGATGCTATTTTCGAACGAATTGGTCTCATTTAAAGAAATATGTAAACCATAAAGTTATTTTAATAGCTTTATGGTTTTTTGTTTGCCATAATACGAACTTTAAATTAAAAAAATATAAAAATAATCGTATTTTACCTTGATAAATTATATAGTAATTGTTAAACTATATTTGTAAAGAACGAACTATTTAGTTAAAAAGTATATTTTTATATGTTTTTATTCTTAAGGGGGCTATTCGCTTGGATCAATTGATTTACGAAGGAAAAGCTAAAGATGTTTATCAAACTAATGATGAAGAAGTATTAAGAATGGTATACAAAAACCAAGCTACCGCACTTAATGGTAAACGGAAAGAAGAAATATTAGGTAAGGGATTATTAAGCCATCAAATATCTGATATTATTTTTTCTTATTTAATGGCAAACGGTATTAAAACACATTTCATTGAAGATGTTTCTAAAACCGAACAATTAGTTAAAAAAGTTGAAATAATTCCAATTGAAGTTGTTTTACGAAATACTATTGCAGGTAGTTTTGCTCGTAAATTTGATCAAGTTGAAGGAACTAAATTAACAGTTCCTGTTATTGAATACTATTATAAGAATGATGCTCTAGACGATCCTGGAATAAATGAGTCACAAATTTTTGCGTTAAATTTTGCGACTAAAATAGAAATGGACGAAATAAAGAAACAAGTCCTTCATATTAATCAGCTACTGTATAAATTATTTAAAGACATCAATATTGATTTAATTGATTTTAAACTTGAATTCGGTCGGTATCATGGGGAACTTATTTTGGCAGATGAATTTTCACCTGATAATGCACGTTTATGGGATTCGAAGACACATAAATCATTAGATAAGGATATTTTCAGAAAAAACCAAGGTAGCATTATTCCAGTATATCAAGATGTTTTAAACCGACTAAAAAATCGAAATGAGGTCAAATAATGTATAGTGTAAAAGTTTACGTTACATATAAAGAATCAGTTTTAGATCCGCAAGGTCAAGCTGTTAATGAAGCGATTAACCGATTAGGATTCTCAGGTGTTAGTGACGTTCGAGTTGGTAAATATTTTGTGTTAAAGGTTGAAGCAACTGAATTAGAGATAGACCAAAAAATTGATGCGATTTGTGATAAATTATTAGCTAATCCAAATATGGAGCAATATCGTTACGAACTTGAAAAAGTGGAGGCTTAATCATGAAATTTGCAGTTGTTGTATTTCCTGGTTCAAATTGTGATTATGATTTACTTCACGCTATTCGGGATGGTTTACATGAACAAGCTGAGTTTGTGTCGTATACAGAGGAATCTCTTGATGGTTTTGATGGTGTATTACTTCCAGGTGGATTTTCATACGGCGATTACTTAAGAAGTGGGGCAATTGCCAGTTTATCACCCATTATGAATGAAGTGAGACGTTTTGCGGATGAAGGTAAACTAGTGTTTGGAACCTGTAATGGATTTCAAATGTTAACGGAAATGCAACTACTTCCAGGTGCATTAATTCAAAATAAAAATATTAAATTTATTTGTAAGCCAGTTACTTTGGAAATTGTTAATAATCAAACGCGTTTTACAACTGATTATAAAACGCAAACGACAATTGAATTACCAATTGCTCATGGCGAGGGTAATTATTATTGTGATGATGAAACATTAGCTTCTCTTAAGAAAAATAATCAAATTATTTTTAGATATCAAGATAACCCAAATGGAAGTATTGATAATATTGCTGGAATTATTAATGAGCGTGGAAATGTACTTGGTATGATGCCGCATCCAGAACGTGCTATTGAAGCATTGCTCGGTTCAACGGACGGCCTAAATTTATTTAAATCGATGTTAACGACATACACAGAGGGAGTGGGTTAATTTGGTTACAAAACAAGAACCGACGGCACAAATAATTGAAGATACCAAATTATATCAAAATTGGGGATTAACTGATTCAGAATATAAGTTAATTAAAGATGATATTTTAAGTCGTCAACCTAACTATACTGAAACTGGTTTATTTTCAGTAATGTGGAGTGAGCATTGTTCTTACAAAAATTCCCGCCCCGTTTTAAAACATTTTCCAAATTCTGGGCCGCAAGTTTTACAAGGACCTGGAGAAGGTGCTGGTGTTATTGATATTGGTGATGGTAAAGCAGTTGTATTTAAAGCTGAAAGCCATAATCATCCCTCAGCTGTTGAACCCTATGAAGGTGCCGCAACAGGTGTCGGCGGTATTATCAGAGATATTTTTTCAATGGGGGCAACACCTATTGCACTTCTTGACAGTTTACGTTTCGGTGAACTAGATAATGAGCACACTAAGTATCTTGTTTCAGAAATTGTAGCTGGTATCGGAGGATACGGTAACTGTATTGGTATTCCAACTGTTGGTGGAGAAATAGGATTTGATCCTTGTTATGAGGGTAACCCACTAGTAAATGCAATGTGTGTTGGACTGATTGATCATAAAAATATTCAAAAAGGCCAGGCAAAAGGTGATGGAAATCTAGTTATTTATGTTGGTGCTAAAACGGGTCGTGATGGTATTCATGGGGCAACGTTTGCTTCTGATGAATTTGCTGATGATAAAGAAACACAGCGTTCAGCTGTTCAAGTTGGTGATCCATTCATGGAAAAATTATTAATGGATGCTTGTCTCGAACTTATTCTAGATCATCCAGACTGGTTAGTTGGTATTCAAGATATGGGAGCTGCTGGATTAGTTTCGTCAACTGCTGAAATGGCCTCGAAAGCTAAATCAGGGATGGTACTTGATTTAGATAACGTTCCACAACGTGAAACTAATATGTCTGCTTACGAAATGATGTTATCTGAATCTCAAGAACGGATGGTTCTTTGTATTAAACCTGAATTTGAAACTAAAGTTATCAATTTATTTAAAAAATATGATTTAGAAGCCGTTAATATCGGGTATGTAACAGAAAATACGGATTATGTTTTAATACATGAGGGAAAAATTGTTGCTAATATTCCCGTTGATTCTTTAGCAAGTGATGCACCAGTCTATCATAAGGAACAAAAAGAACCTGCAAGAATCAGCAAATTTAAAGCGCAGTCTGATTTTATACCTGAAATAGAAAATACGAAGCAAACTTGGTTAGATTTGTTACAACAACCAACAATCGCATCCAAAAAATCATTGTACGAAACGTACGATTCTCAAGTTAAAGTCAATACAGTGGTTAGACCTGGTAGTGATGCAGGTGTTATTCGAATTAGAGAAACTAATAAGGCACTCGCAATGACAACAGATTGTAATGCGCGTTATATTTACTTGAATCCTAAGGTTGGTGGTCAAATTGCTGTTTCTGAAGCAGCGCGTAACATAGTTGCATCTGGTGGACAACCACTCGCTATTACAGATTGCTTAAATTATGGACGTCCTGAAAATCCAGAAATTTTTTGGGAATTTGATCAAAGTGCTATCGGTATTTCTGAAGCATGTGACTTATTTAATACACCTGTTATTTCTGGTAATGTCTCTTTATATAATGAATTTAATGAACAAGCCATTTATCCAACGCCAATGATTGGAATGGTTGGTTTAATTAAAGATGTTAAAAATATAACAACGCAAGATTTTAAACATGCTAATGATTTAATTTATTTAGTGGGTACAACTTATAATGATTTTAATGGTTCAGAAATTCAGAAAATGACTACTAACGAGATTTCCGGAGATATTAAACATTTTGATTTAAAGACTGAACAAAGTAACCAAGCGTTTGTTTTAGAAGCTATCGAATCTGGTTTAGTCGAAAGTGCACATGATTTATCTGAAGGTGGTCTAGCCGTTGCTTTAAGTGAATCCGTATTTAAAAACGATTTAGGTATTGATATTAATGTAAATATGACAGATGCACAACTTTTCTCAGAATCACAATCGCGATTCATTTTATCGATTAAATCAGAAAATAAGACAGATTTTGAAAATTTAATGAATCAAACTGCTGAAAAAATTGGCTGTGTTACAGCAGACCAATTAATTAACGTGACGACAAAAGGGAGTAAGATAACTCTTACAACTTCTGAAGCCAAACAAGTTTGGGAGGATGCAATTCCGTGCCTAATGAAATAAGAAGTTTAAATGAAGAATGTGGTGTTTTTGGTGTTTGGGGAAATGAAGATGCAAATCAGATTACCTATTTTGGTCTGCATAGTTTACAACATCGCGGCCAAGAAGGTGCAGGAATTGTATCAAATGATGAAGGTAAACTAATTGGTTATAGAGGATTAGGATTACTATCAGATGTTTTTAGAAATCCTGAAAAAATAAAAAAATTAACCGGTAATGCAGCTATTGGACATGTACGTTATGCAACGGCCGGTAGTAACGGAATTGATAACATTCAGCCATTTTTATTTGATTTTTACGATACACAGTTTGCCTTAGCCCATAATGGTAATTTAACTAATGCGGTAACGCTTAGAAATGAGTTAGAGCAAGATGGGGCTATTTTCAAATCAAGTTCGGATTCAGAGGTTTTGATGCACTTAATTCGTCGTTCATCACAAGACACTTTGCATGAACAGGTTAAAGACGCATTAAATCAAGTACATGGTGGGTTTGCTTACTTATTAATGACGTCAAACTACATGATTGCGGCACTTGATCCAAATGGATTTAGACCACTATCTATTGGTCAAATGGTAAATGGTGCTTACGTCGTTGCAAGTGAAACCTGTGCTTTAGATTCTGTTGGGGCAGAATTCGTTCGCGATGTGAACCCTGGTGAAATCGTCACTATTACTGACGAAGGGCTATCAATTGACGTTTATACAACTGAAACTAAAATGTCAATTTGTTCAATGGAATATATTTATTTTGCAAGACCGGATTCGGATATTTGTGGGATTAATGTCCATTCTGCTCGTAAAAGAATGGGTCGCAAACTAGCACGAGAAACGGGTATTGATGCAGATATGGTTATTGGTGTACCAAATTCCTCATTGTCTGCAGCTAGTGGTTATGCAGAAGAAAGTGGCATTCCTTATGAAATGGGATTAGTTAAAAATCAATATATTGGCCGGACCTTTATTCAACCCACCCAAAGACTTAGAGAACAAGGGGTGCGAATGAAATTATCAGCTGTTAAAAGCGTGGTTAAGGGTAAAAAGATTATTTTAGTCGATGATTCAATTGTTCGGGGGACAACGAGTAAACACATTGTTAGATTGTTAAAAGAAGCTGGAGCTGCTGAAGTTCATTTGCGAATTGCGTCACCACCTCTTAAATACCCTTGTTTTTATGGGATTGATATTCAAAAGCAATCTGAATTAATTGCCGCAAATAAATCAATTGAAGAAATGAAGGCTATTATTGGGGCAGACTCATTAGCATTTCTAAGTGAAGCTGGATTAATTGCTTCAATTGGTTTGAATTTAGATGCCCCATATTCAGGACTATGTATGGCTTACTTTAATGGTGATTATCCAACGCCATTATATGATTACGAGGATGAGTATTTAGCAAACTTAACGACAGAAAAGTGAGGACTTCAAAATGGTAAATGCTTATCAAAAATCGGGTGTTGATGTGAATGCAGGGTATGACGTCGTTAATCGAATTAATAAACAAATGTCACTGGTAAATGAAACAAGTTCAGTTGGTGGATTTGGAGGACTCTTTGATCTCAGTCGATTAGGTATTATAGAGCCACTTATGGTTTCAGGTACTGATGGCGTTGGCACCAAATTGATGGTTGCCTTTGAAACAAATCGACATGACACAATTGGGATTGATTGTGTGGCTATGTGTGTTAATGACATTGTTGCTCAGGGTGCAACGCCTCTATACTTTTTGGACTACTTAGCGACTGGCAAAACTGAACCTCAAAAAATTGAAAGTATTATTTCTGGGGTAATTAAAGGATGTCAAACAGCACATATGAATCTTATTGGTGGTGAAACAGCTGAAATGCCAGGGATGTATCAAAAAACACATTATGATATGGCCGGATTTGCGGTTGGTGTTGTTGAAAAAAGTCAATTAATAGATGGTCATTCAATTCAAGAAAATGACATTTTAATTGGAATTTCGTCAACCGGTATTCATTCAAATGGATTCTCACTTGTTAGAAAGATATTTCTTGAAGACATGGCTTTTAATTTAGATGAAGCTTTACCAGAAATACCTAATGAATCACTTGCTGAAATATTAATGACACCAACAAAAATTTATGTAGATGATCTGATTCCTTTATTTCAAGATAATTTGATTAAAGGCGCAGCACATATTACAGGTGGTGGCTTTATTGAAAATATACCAAGAATGTTACCAGAAGGGCTAAAAGCAACAATTAATCTAGGATTATGGCCAGTACTACCAATTTTTGATGCCATCTCTAGATACGGTGAGATACCCCATTCAGAGATGTATGAAATTTTTAATATGGGTATTGGAATGGTTTTGGCTGTTGATAAAGCTAACGTTGAACAGGTGCTGACACAATTAAATAAAGAAACTGTACACGCTTATGAAATAGGCAGTATAGAAATTAAAAATACTGATCAAACGGTCGAATTGGTAGGTAAATAAAATGGTCAAAGTAGCAATTTTTGCATCAGGGACCGGTTCTAATTTTGAATTTATTGCAGATAATCAGGCATTAAAAGATGCAGGATTAGAAATTGAAGTTTTAGTTTGTGATCGACCAAAAGCGGCTGTCATTAAAAAGGCAGCACGTAGAGGAATTCCAACCTTTATTATTCAACCTAAAGACTTTGAAAATCGTAGTCATTATGAACAAGTGATTGTTAATGAATTAGCTAAGTATCAAATCGACACCATTTTATTGGCGGGTTATATGCGTGTGATTACAAGTACATTATTGAGTAAGTATCCGATGGAAATTATTAATATTCATCCCGCAATGTTACCCCTTTTTCCAGGTATTCATGGAATTGAGGATGCGTATAAGGCAGGTGTTAGTGTAACTGGTGTGACGATACACTACATTGACGAAGGTGTTGATACGGGGCCAATTATAGCGCAACAAAGTATTCCTATTTTACCAAATGAAACACTTGAACAATTGGAAAGTAAGATTCATGATGTTGAACACCAACTATATCCAAAGGTGATTCTAAATTTATTAAACAATAAAAAGGGAGATTAATAAGATGAAAAGAGCTTTGATAAGTGTATCTGATAAAACTGGTGTTGCAGACTTCGCTCAGGGATTAATCAAACGTGGATTTGAAATTATTTCAACTGGTGGTACGTTTAATATTTTAAAGGATGCCGATATCGCTGTAATTAGAATTGAAGATGTGACTCACTTTCCAGAAATGCTTGATGGACGAGTTAAAACATTACACCCAATGATTCATGGTGGGTTATTAGCAAGGCGTGACAATCCAGCTCATATGGCTAAATTAGAAGAAGAACATATTGCCTTAATCGATTTAGTTTGTGTAAACTTATATCCCTTTAAAGAAACGATTGAAAAACCTGGTATTACTGAGTCAGAAGCTATTGAGCAAATCGATATTGGTGGGCCTTCAATGTTGCGTTCTGCTGCCAAAAATTTTGAATCTGTTTATGTTGTTGTCGATAAAGCTGATTATCCGTCTGTTTTAGATAAACTCGATGATGATAAAATGGATAATCAGTTTCGTCGACAATTAGCAGCTAAAGCGTTTAGACACACGGCTGCATATGATACTTTAATATCATCTTATTTAACAAAAGAATTAGAAATTGAATTTCCTGAAAAATTGTCATTAACATATGATTTCAAACAAGGAATGCGTTATGGTGAAAATGCACATCAAAAAGCGGCTTTCTATCAATCAGCTTTACCAAATGCTTTTTCGATTGCTGCCGCTAAACAATTACATGGTAAAGAGTTATCGTATAACAATATTAAAGATGCCGACGCTGCTTTAAAAGTTGTCTCAGAATTTAAGCAACCTGCTGTCGTTGCGATGAAACATATGAATCCTTGTGGGGTTGGTACTGGAGAAACGATTAATGCTGCATGGAAAAAAGCATTTGATGCTGATAAAACGTCAATTTTCGGAGGCATTATTGCCTTAAATCGTGAAGTTGATTTAGAAACAGCAACTGAATTACATCATTTATTCCTTGAAATTATTATCGCACCAAACTTCACAGATGCTGCATATGATATTTTAGCTAAGAAGAAAAATCTTCGTGTTATGACAATTGATTTCAGTCAAAAGGACCAAGCTGATAAATATGAATATGTCTCAGTGATGGGTGGCTTACTTGTTCAAGAACGTGATCAAGTCATTGACCAAATGGAAGAATTAAAAACGGTAACTGAAAAATTACCAACAAGTGATGAAAAAGAAGCAATATTATTCGCTCAAAGAATTGTGAAGCATGTTAAGAGTAATGCGATTGTAATTGCAACTAAGGATCAAACACTTGGAATTGGTGCGGGTCAAATGAACCGTGTCGGATCGGTTAAAATTGCGTTAGAGCAAGCACTAGAACATGGGATGGTAGAACCATTTGTCTTAGCTTCAGATGCTTACTTCCCAATGGATGATAGTGTTGAATATGCTGCTGATCATGGTATTACGGCAATTATTCAACCGGGAGGGTCAATTAAAGACCAAGAGTCAATTGATATGGCTAATCGCAAAAATATTGCTATGGTATTTAGTGGCCGTCGTCATTTCAAACATTAAATTGTTAAAATGAGTCTATCTTTTTAACCTATGAAAGGATTATTTTAAATAATGAAAATTTTAGTTATTGGTTCTGGCGGACGTGAACATGCCATCGCACGTAAATTTATTGAAAGTGATACTGTCTCAGATGTTTACTGTTTACCCGGAAACCCTGGGATGAATAACAACGGGATTAAATCTGTGGGTATTGATATCACTAATTGGATTGGCATGACAACCTTTGTCCGTGAAAATGACATTGATTGGACTTTTGTTGGACCAGAAATTCCACTGATAGATGGCATAACTGATTTTTTTCGTGAAGAAAACCTAGTTATATATGGGCCTTCAAAAGCCGCTGCCCAGTTAGAGGGGTCAAAGGAATTTGCGAAACAAGTTATGGCGTCAGCCAATATCCCGACAGCTAACTATCAGACATTTACCGATTACCAGACTGCATTAGATTATATGACGCACCAATCATTCCCAATAGTTATTAAAGCAAATGGATTAGCTGGTGGTAAGGGCGTTATTATTGCTCAAGATCTATCAGAAGCAACTGATGCTTTGCGTTCATTTTTAGTCCAACAACAATTTAATACAACAGAAGTATTAATTGAAGAGTACCTTGAGGGTGAAGAATTTTCATTGATGGCATTTATTGATCGAGATAAAGTTTATCCGATGCCAATTTCTCAAGACCATAAACGGGCATTTGAGGGAGATAATGGTCCTAATACCGGCGGAATGGGCGCATATTGTCCAGTTCCACAAATTTCAGAAGATGTTGTTACGGAATCAATTGAAAAAATTGTTCAGCCAACAGCGGATGAAATGATGAAACGTGGTATTCCATTCACAGGTATTTTATATGTGGGAGTAATTTTAACTAAAGACGGTCCAAAAGTAATTGAATACAATGTTCGGTTTGGCGACCCCGAAACTGAAGTCGTATTACCAAGATTAAAAACGGATTTTGCATTAGTTATTTCAAAATTATTGCAGCATGAAAGTCCATCTTTACAATGGGAAACAGAGGGAATCACTCTAGGTGTCGTTATTGCCGCTGATGGGTATCCAGAAAATCCTGAAAAAAATATTACATTACCCAATTTAAGTGACTTTAAGTCACTTTCCAACAGAATTGATTTTGCAGGTGTAAAATTAGTTGATAAGAAATTAGTTAGTGCAGGTGGACGCATTTATATTATGCATGAATCAGGCGTAGACATGGCAGATGCACAACAGAAACTTTATCAGTTAATTGCTGATTTTGAAGCACACAAAACATTTTACAGAATGGATATTGGTTATAGGGCGAATCTAAAATAAAAAAACGTTCATGTTTACTTATAGTACAAGTAAGCATGAACGTTTTATGAGTTTATGACAGATTAATTAGTGACAATTGAAACATTTGCGGCCTGTAAACCACGGCTACCTTCTTTAATTTCAAATGTTACATTTTGACCAGTTCCAAGTACTTTAAATGCGTCAGATTGTATAGCGGTATAATGGACAAATATCTCTTTTTCATCACCATAAGCAATGAATCCATAACCTTTTTGTGCGCTAAACCATTCAACAATGCCAGATTCCATATCAAACGCCTCCCAAAATTGGTCGTAAAGTTTAAGTACTTCTACAGTATAGGTAACTTTAACCAGTAGTGCAACTAATGACAATCGCAGTTTTCTCAGTTATACTTAAAAGAACTTAATATGAAGGGATGATCAATTTGAACGATATAGAAATTGCACAAAAAAACGTGATGAAACCAATCGAAGAAGTAGCTAACGAGATTGGTTTGAAAAAAACTGATATTGAACCATATGGTAATTTTAAGGCAAAAATAAACTTACCTTTAGATTTACCTAAAAATAAAAATTCTAAGTTAATTCTCGTTACAGCAATTAGTCCCACTCCAGCTGGAGAAGGTAAATCAACCGTAACAGTTGGTTTAGGGGATGCTATGCATCGTTTGAATGAGAAAGTTATGATTGCTCTCAGAGAACCTTCTTTAGGTCCTGTTATGGGGATGAAGGGTGGCGCAACTGGTGGTGGTTATTCTCAAGTTGTCCCAATGGAAGATATTAATTTACACTTTACAGGTGATATGCATGCTTTAACAACTGCAAATAATACACTTGCTGCTTTGATTGATAATCATATTCAGCAAGGTAACGATTTAAAAATTGATCAAAGACGTATCATTTGGAAACGAGTACTTGATATTAACGATCGTGCATTACGCCATGTTGTAGTAGGCCTTGGTGGCCCAATGCAAGGGATACCTAGAGAAGATGGATTTGATATTACAGTTGCCAGTGAATTAATGGCTATTTTGTGTTTGTCAAAAGATATTAAAGATCTAAAATCAAGAATCAGTGATATTGTTGTAGCATACAATATAGATAAAAAACCAATTACAGTTGCTGATTTAGGTGTAACTGGTGCAATTAGTTTGTTATTAAAAGATGCAATTAAACCTAATTTAGTTCAGACTTTAGAGCATACACCTGCCATTATTCACGGCGGACCTTTTGCTAATATCGCACATGGCTGTAATAGTGTTCTTGCAACACAAACTGCCTTACAATTGGGCGACTATGCAATTACGGAAGCGGGATTTGGGGCTGACTTAGGTGCTGAAAAATTTCTTGATATCAAAACACCAATCTTAGGTAAGACACCTGATACAATTGTTCTTGTTGCTACAATCCGCGCTTTGAAAATGCATGGCGGAGTTGCTAAAACTGAATTGAATACTGAAAATGTTGCTGCTTTAAAAGCAGGATTTGTTAATTTAAAGAAGCATGTTGAAAGTATGCAGCGTTATGGCATTCCAGTTGTTGTTGCTATTAACAAGTTTACTGCTGATACAGATCTTGAAGTCCAAACTTTGATTGAACTTACCTCTGAAATTGGTGTTTCCGCTATACCTGCAGATGTTTGGGGACAAGGTGGTGCCGGTGCTCTTGATTTAGCAAAAAAGGTGATTGAAACAACGAATGAGATTCATGAATTTAAAGCATTGTACGAGGCTGATGATTCTGCTGAAACTAAAATTGAAAAAATTGTTAAAACGATTTATGGTGGCGCTAAAGTTGAATATGCACCTAAAGCAAAACAGCAATTACGTCAGTTTAAAGAATTGGGATGGGATAAATTACCTATTTGTATGGCAAAAACACAGTATTCATTGTCAGATAATGCTAAACTGTTAGGAGCACCTACGGAATTTACAATTCATATACGTGAATTTAATCCTAAATTAGGATCGCGTTTCTTAGTTGCACTAACTGGAAATGTCCTAACGATGCCTGGATTACCTAAAGATCCAGCTGCAAATCATATGGATATTGACGATAATGGCCTAATTTCAGGGTTATATTAATTAAGAATTAAGAGGATTTAATATGATTTTATATGCATTATTAGCAATAATTATTTTAGTTGTAGATCAAGTAGTGAAATACGTGGTTTCAGCTAATATTGCGTTGAACACGAGTCAAACAGTTATACCTAATTTTTTATCGATTGCTAATATTAGAAACGATGGTGCAGCTTGGAGTTTACTGGCTGGAAAACAATGGTTCTTTTTTATTGTTTCTGTTTTAGCATTAGGATTAATGATTTATTACTTTTATAAATATAGAACAAACATGGGCTATAAGTTCAGCATTACATTGATGATTGCTGGAACATTAGGCAACTTTATTGATCGATTGAGATTTGGTTATGTTGTTGATATGTTTCAAACAGATTTTGTTAACTTTCCAATTTTTAACGTGGCGGATACTGCGTTAACAGTTGGCGTTATCATTTTATTAATAATTGTTTTAAAGGAAGACGATAAATGACAGAATTAGTAATTCAAGATGAGACAGGACGTCTCGATAAGGTTATTGCGAAGTTAATGCCTGAAATATCTAGATCAAAAGTACAACGCTGGATTGAAAGTGGCGATATTTTAGTTAATGGTAAAACAGAAAAGACTAAATATGCCGTCCAACCAGGAGATAAAATTAATTTAGTAGAACCTGAACCAGTTGAGTTAGATTTAATACCACAAGATATCCCATTAGACATTGTTTATGAAGATGATGATGTTATTGTTGTGAATAAACCGCAAGGTATGGTTGTTCATCCATCACCGGGGCATGCAGATGGTACATTAGTTAATGCATTATTATTCCATAGTCCTTTATCAACAATTAATGGTGCCTTTAGACCAGGAATTGTTCATCGAATTGATAAGGATACTTCTGGACTTTTAATGGTTGCTAAAAATGATAAAGCACATCAATCATTAGCTGCTCAATTGAAAGCAAAAACGAATATTCGTGAATATATTGCTTTAGTACACCAACCGATTAAAGAAGAATCAGGAATTATTAAAGCACCACTCGGTCGTTCACCAAAAGATCGTATGAAGCAAGCGGTTGTTAAAGATGGACGTCCAGCAGTGACACATTTTAAAGTGGAAAAAAATTATGAAAACTACTCACTTATTAAGTGTCAGTTAGAAACAGGTCGTACACATCAAATTCGTGTTCACATGCAATATATTGGGCACCCAGTTGTAGGTGATCCCTTATATGGGTCACGTAAAACAATTAAAGGGCATGGTCAATTTTTACATGCAGCTAAGCTTGGATTTAAGCATCCAACAACGGGTAAAGAGCTTATTTTTGAAGTACCAATCCCACCTATTTTTAAAAGTACGCTGGATTATCTTGACAAAACAAACGCTATCAGGTAACATGAAAATCAATAAAGTTCCTTTAAAATAGTCCTGTGAGACTAAAAGGTAATGTGCGAATAGATTTCTTTTCTAGAAGTCTGCCTCTTAGTCTAAGTATTTTTAGATTAGGGGGCTTTTTTATTGGAAAAAAGGAGGAATACTAGATGGCAAAAGAAGTAGTAGATTCGTTAGGTATGAAACGTGCTTTAACCAGAATGACATACGAAATTATTGAAAAGAATAAAGGTATTGATAATCTGGTACTGATTGGAATCAAAACAAGAGGCATCTATTTAGCAAGACGAATTGCGGATCGCTTAAAACAACTTGAAGGTGCTGATGTTTCAGTGGGTTCACTAGATATTGCACTTTATCGTGATGACCGACATGATGCAAGTTTAGGTAATGAACCAACTGTTAATACGCAAGGTGAACAAATTGATTTTGATATTACAGGTAAGCAAGTTATATTAATTGATGATGTTTTATATACTGGACGTACAATTAGAGCTGCACTTGATGCTTTAATGGATCAAGGAAGACCTCAAACTATTAATTTAGCCGTTCTTGTTGATCGAGGCCATAGAGAATTACCAATAAGAGCTGATTATGTTGGGAAAAATATTCCTACCTCGTCAGATGAACAAGTATCAGTTTCAGTAGAAGAAATTGATGGCAAAGACTCAATTGAAATTGAAAGAATTAAATAATAAATCGTTAAGATGTTCCAGAGAGAGCAAACGATTTAGAAATCTATTAGGGAATAACGTAGGCCCAAACTAGATTTCAACTTCGAACGCATCTCTCTATAGAGGTGCGTTTTTTATATAGAAAGGAAATGAGAAAATGAAAGAAAAGTTTAGAAATGATGATGCTGTACTTGATATCCATGATAGACCATCATTTGGGCAATGGATGGGATTATCAATTCAACATTTGTTCACGATGTTTGGAGCAACAGTTTTAGTACCTATTCTAGTCGGTTTGAACCCAAGTATTGCTTTATTTAGTTCAGGTGTAGGTACTTTGGTTTATATCGGAATTACAAATGGTAAAATTCCAGCTTACCTTGGTTCAAGTTTTGCTTTTATTGCGGTTATGCAAATGTTAATGAAAACATCCGGTTATCCGGCGGTTGCTCAAGGAACGATTGCAGCTGGATTAGTTTATCTGATTGTTTCAATTATTATCGGAAAAGTTGGTTCAGGTTGGCTTGATCGTATTTTACCACCAGTTGTCGTGGGGCCAGTTGTCATGGTCATCGGATTATCTATGGCAACAACAGCAGCAAGTAACGCGATGTTAAAATCGGGTACTTATGATATTAAATATGTTTGGGTCGCAATCTTCACCCTGGCCATTACAATATTTTTCAATATGTATCTTAAAGGATTCATTAGTTTAATTCCCATTTTATTAGGAATTGTCTGTGGCTACATTATGGCCGTCTTATGTGGAATCGTTGATTTTTCTACGGTAGAAAAGGCAAATTGGCTTACATTACCTGCATTCGATGTTGCATTTATAAATTACCAACCTAAAATTTATTGGAGCGCCATTATTGGTATGGCACCAATCGCATTTGTCACAATGACTGAGCATATGGGTCATATAATGGTTTTAAATAAATTAACGAAAAGAAACTTTTTCAAGGATCCTGGACTAAATAGAACCCTTTTCGGTGATGGTGTATCATCAATTATTGCTGGATTTGTTGGAGGTCCTCCAACAACTTCGTACGGTGAAAATATTGGTGTTTTAGCCATGACTAAGGTTCATAGTATTTGGGTGATTGGTGGCGCCGCATTCTTCGCCATTGTCTTTAGTTTCGTTGGAAAAATTAGTGCTTTGATTCAAAGTATTCCAGGACCAGTTATTGGTGGTATTAGTTTTCTACTCTTTGGTGTTATTGCTTCAAGTGGGTTAAGAATCTTAATCGATAATCAAATTGATTATGATAAAAAGCATAATCTGATGATTACTGCCAGTATCCTAGTGTTAGGAATTGGTGGCATGTACTTAAAAGTAGGCGATTTACAATTAACAAGTATTGCACTTGCAACAGTAGTAGGTATTGCACTAAACCTTATTTTACCTAAAGAAGCTAAAAGCGAAAAATAATAGGAGATGATATTTTGTTAGATAAAAAGACAAATTTAGTTCAGTTACAACATTTAGTATCAATCGAGGATCTATCTACAGAAGAAGTTGAAGCATTAATTGAAAGAGCTGAAAAGTTTAAACGAAATCCGTCATTATTTAACTTAAAACATCCTATCTTTACAACAAATTTATTTTTTGAAAATAGTACCAGAACACATAGTAGCTTTGAAGTAGCTGAGCAACGTATGAAATTAAACATTGTCTCATTTAATCCAAGTATTAGTGCACTCAGTAAAGGTGAAACTTTATACGATACTGTTTTAACAATGGGTGCTATTGGGACTCAAATCGCAGTTATCCGCCATCCTGAGAATGAATATTATCAACAATTAATTGGTGATAATGATTTGGGAGTTGGTATTATCAATGGTGGAGATGGGAGTGGACAACATCCTTCACAATGTTTACTCGATATGATGACGATTAAAGAAGAGTTTGGGACATTTAAAGACTTAAAAGTTGCAATTGTAGGAGATTTAACTAATTCGAGAGTTGCTAAAAGTAATATGCAATTATTAAAAAAATTAGGTGCTTCATTATACTTTTCAGGTCCAAAGGAATGGTTTTCTGAAGAATTTGAAGCATACGGTCAGTATTTAGAAATGGACGAATTAGTTGGTGAAGTTGATGTTATGATGATGCTACGTGTCCAACATGAGCGTCATACGGATGATAGTAAATTTTCGAAAAAGAATTATCATGAAAAATTTGGATTAAGTATTGAACGCGGTAAAAAATTAAAAAAACAAACAATTATTATGCATCCGGGTCCGATTAATAGAGATGTAGAATTAGCCAGTGAATTAGTTGAATGTGAACAATCACGATTTGTAAAACAAATGACGAATGGGGTATTTGTTAGAATGGCCATTTTAGAAGCTGTCATTAACGGACGTCATTTAATGGAGGCTAATAGAGCATGAAGAAATTAATTAAAAACGGAACCGTTTTTTTGAATCATAGTTTTAGCCAACAAGATATCTTGATTGAAGACGACAAAATTAAAGCAATTGGCACTAATTTAGCTGATGAACTGTTAAATGTTGATTTAGTTATTGATGCAGAACATTTAATTGTTGTACCCGGGTTAATTGACGTTCATGTCCATTACAGGGAACCTGGATTTGAATACAAAGAGACGATTAAGACAGGAAGTCAGGCCGCTGCCCGAGGTGGTTTTACCACAGTAGGAGCCATGCCTAATTTAGATCCTGTTCCTGATACGTTAGAACATTTTGCTGAAATAAAGCGACGTAATCAAAAAGACGGACAAGTACATATTTCCCAATATGCTGCAATTACCAAAGGTAGAACTTCTGAAGAATTAGTAAATTTTGGAGAATTAAAAAAAGCCGGGGCATTCGCCTTTACAAATGATGGCTCAGGTATTCAGACAGCTGGAACAATGTATCTTGCAATGAAAGAAGCAGTAAAGGTTAATTTACCACTTGTCTCTCATGTTGAAGATAACTCATTATTATTTGGTGGCGTCATGAACGAAGGTGTTCGTGCAAAAAATCTAGGGCTACCTGGTATTATGGGGGTTGTAGAATCATCACAATTAGCCCGAGATTTAATGCTTGCACAAAAAACGGGTGTTCACTATCATATGTGTCACGTTTCTACAAAAGAAAGTGTGGAATTAATTCGACTTGCTAAGAGTCATGGAATTAATGTTTCCTGTGAAGTTTCACCACATCATTTATTATTAACGGATTCAGACATTCATATGGATAATGGTAATTTTAAAATGAACCCCCCATTACGAACTGAAGAAGATCGCCTAGCTTTGATCGAGGGATTATTAGATGGCACAATCGATATGATTGCGACAGATCATGCACCACATAGTGAAGATGAAAAACGCGGTAGCATGCTTAATGCCGCTTTTGGTATAACTGGAAGTGAAACGGCCTTTCCGTTGTTATATACAAGAATGGTTAAAACAGGGATTTTAACATTAGCCCAACTTATTGTTCTAATGAGTGAAGCGCCAGCCAAACAGTTTAATCTAAATGGTGGTACGTTTGAGCCTGGTTCAGTAGCAGATATTGCAATTTTTGATATCAAAAATGAGCAAACAATTAATGAAGCAGATTATGTCTCAAAAGGTAAAAATAGTCCTTTTACAGGGCAAAAAATTTATGGGAAAACAATGTTAACGCTAGTTAGCGGTGAAATCAAATATGATAGTCGAAAGGTTGAGTAAATCATGAAACGATTCTTAATTTTAGAAGACGGAAGTATTTTTAAAGGATTTAGTTTTGGAGCAATGGCCTCAACTACTGGCGAAGTCGTTTTTACGACTGGAATGACAGGGTACCAAGAAACGATTACAGATCAATCATTCAGTAATCAAATTATCACGTTTACTAATCCTATTATTGGTAATTATGGTGTTAATTTGGATGATTATGAATCAATAGAACCTTCATGCAAGGGCGTTATCGTTAATAATGTTGCTAGGGTTTCTAGCAATTGGCGTCAACAATTAACCTTAGATGAATTTTTAAAACAGAAGGATATTCCTGGAATATATGGCATTGATACACGCGAATTAACAAAGAAATTACGAAATGTAGGAACGATGAAAGGAAGCATTATTGATTCCGATGCTGATTTAAATCATGCCTTTGATGCAATGAGTGCAACTGTACTCAACCAAAATATCGTCCAACAAGTTTCAACGATTAAACCCTATCCTAATCCTGGAACAAAATTAAACATTGTATTAGTCGATTTTGGGTTAAAGCACAGTATTTTGCGAGAGTTATCTAAGCGTGATTGCAACGTAATTGTTTTACCGTATAATGCAACTGCAAAACAAATATCTGATTTACAACCTGATGGTGTCCTATTATCGAATGGGCCAGGGGATCCCAAAACTTTACCGGAGGTTGTTGAGATGATCAAAATGATACAACCTAAATTTCCGATTTTTGGTATTTGTTTAGGACATCAGTTACTAGCACTAGCAAACGGTGCAGATACATATAAAATGAAATTCGGACATCGTGGATTTAATCATCCGGTTAGAGAAATTGCAACTGGACGAATTGATTTCACCTCACAAAATCATGGATTTGCGGTGGATAGCGATTCTATCGATTCAGATAAACTGATAGTGACACATCGTGAAATTAATGACGAGTCTGTTGAAGGAATTAAACATAAAACTGATCCAGCATTTAGTGTCCAATTTCATCCGGATGCTGCGCCTGGTCCACATGATGCAGATTATTTATTTGATGAATTTATTGAAATGATAAACCGAGTTGGGAGAAAATAAATATGCCTAAGAGAAATGATATCCATAAAATAATGGTTCTTGGATCTGGTCCTATTATTATTGGTCAGGCCGCAGAGTTTGATTATTCTGGTACACAAGCTTGTTTATCTTTAAAAGAAGAGGGTTACGAAGTTGTTTTAGTGAATTCCAATCCAGCTACAATTATGACGGATAAAGAAGTTGCAGACGAAGTGTACATTGAACCTTTAACGGTAGAATCAGTTTCAGGTATTTTACGTAAAGAGTATCCAGATGCCATTGTACCAACTTTAGGTGGTCAAATTGGCCTTAATTTAGCTATGGAATTGTCTCAATCAGGTATATTAGATGAATTAAACATTGAATTATTAGGTACTAAATTAAAATCAATTGATCAAGCTGAAGATCGTGAACAATTTAAACAATTAATGCAAGAGTTAAATGAACCCGTTCCGGAATCACTAACTGTTGAAACCTTAGAGAGTGCGCTAGAATTTGCAGATATTGCAGGATACCCAGTTATTGTTAGACCTGCATTTACAATGGGTGGGACTGGTGGTGGTCTATGTAAAACAGCTGAAGAACTTAGTAAAACGGTTGTTAATGGATTAGAGCTATCACCAACAACACAATGCTTGATAGAAAAGAGTATTGCAGGATACAAGGAAATTGAATTTGAGGTTATGCGAGACCACGCTGATAATGCAATTGTTGTTTGTAGCATGGAAAATTTTGATCCTGTTGGTATTCATACAGGAGACTCTATTGTCTTTGCACCAACTCAAACCTTATCTGATAGAGAGTATCAGATGTTACGAGACGTATCCTTGAAATTAATTAGGGCCTTAAAAATAGAAGGTGGTTGTAATGTACAACTTGCTCTAGATCCTCATAGTTTTAAATATAATATTATAGAAGTTAATCCGCGTGTAAGTCGTTCATCAGCATTAGCTTCAAAAGCAACGGGATACCCAATTGCGAAGATAGCTGCCAAAATAGCAGTTGGATTGAATTTAGATGAGATTTTAAATCCAGTGACTAAAACAACTTTTGCTGAATTCGAACCAGCATTGGACTACGTTGTTGCTAAAATACCACGTTGGCCATTTGATAAGTTCAATCGAGCAAATCGTTCACTTGGAACGCAAATGAAGGCAACTGGTGAGGTTATGGCAATTGGTCGTAATATGGAAGAAAGCTTGTTAAAAGCAGTTCGATCTTTAGAAATTGATGAAGATTACTTGTGCTTAGATAATGCTCAAAATGCAACTGACTCCCAACTTGAAAACCAGTTGGTTAATGCAACTGACCAGAGATTGTTTTATTTAACAGAAGCAATACGTCGCGGGTACACAATTGAAGAAATTGAAAAACTAACAAAAATAAATTTAGTCTTTTTGGATAAATTAAAACACATAGTCGAAATTGAAATGTCGCTAAGTATCAATATTAAAGATATTGACGTCCTTATTGAAGCTAAAAAACATGGTTTTAGTGATAAAGTTATTGCTGATATTTGGCACGAAACTTCGGAGGATATTAGAAAGTTTAGAATAGAAAATAATATTATTCCAGTTTATAAAATGGTTGATACCTGTGCTGCGGAATTTGAATCAGCCACACCATACTTTTATAGTACGTACGAACATGAGAATGAGAGTTTAAAGAGTAAAAAACAAGCAATTATGGTTATTGGTTCTGGTCCCATTAGAATTGGTCAAGGTGTTGAATTTGATTACGCAACAGTTCATTGTGTTAGAGCTATCCGTGACGCAGGATATGAAGCAATTATCATGAATAGTAATCCAGAAACCGTTTCAACTGATTTTTCAATCGCTGATAAATTATATTTTGAACCATTAACATTGGAAGATGTTTTAAATGTGATTGATGTTGATAAACCTTTAGGTGTAATCGTTCAGTTTGGTGGACAGACAGCAATTAATCTTGCTGCGGGATTACAACAGTATGGCATTAAAATATTAGGAACGTCTGTTAACAATTTGGATCGTGCTGAGGATAGAGAGTCATTCAACCGAGCGATTAAGCATCTAGGATTAAAACAACCCATTGGTAAGACTGCAATAACACAAGAAGATGTGCTTAAGCGAGCAACAGAAATCGGTTATCCCGTTCTTGTTAGACCTAGCTATGTTTTAGGTGGACGTGCAATGGAGATTGTTCAAAATCAGGTTGAACTCGAATTATATTTGCTAAATAACGTTAAAATCGCACCACAACATCCAATCTTAATTGATAGTTATCTTGAAGGTATTGAGTGTGAAGTAGATGCAATTTGTGATGGTGTTTCTGTCTTAATTCCAGGAATTATGGAGCATATTGAACATGCTGGAATTCATTCAGGCGACTCAATGGCTGTATATCCATCACAACATCTATCAGACAAGATTAAAGCAGAAATCGTTAATGCAACTAAAAAGATTGCACTTGAACTAAAATGTGTGGGATTAATGAACCTTCAATTTATTGTGCATCAAGATGAACTTTATATTTTAGAAGTTAATCCACGTGCCAGTCGTACCGTTCCATTTTTAAGTAAAGTAACAGGTATTAAAATGACCCAGGTAGCGACTAAAATTATATTAGGTTATGATTTGCAAGAACAAGGTTACCAGGATGGTTTATACCCAGAATCTAGTTCTGTTCATGTAAAAGCGCCTGTGTTCTCATTTAGTAAATTGAATGATGTTGATCCATTTCTAGGACCAGAAATGAAATCAACCGGGGAAGTTATGGGAACGGATCAAACATTTTCTAAAGCACTCTGCAAAGCATTAGTAGCCGCTAATATTAGTTTATCAGGTAATGGTTCCGTATTAGTAAATGTTAACGACAAAAATAAAAATGCTATATTACCACTTGTTCAACGATTTGTTTTACTTGGTTACAAAGTTTTAACATTACCAAAAATGGTTGATTTCTTTTTAGATAATCAGATTAAAACGTTTACCAGTACAGAGGCATTAAGCGTTAACCGACAATTAGATGATATTAATAATTTGTTACAAACTGGAACCGTTCAATTTGTTATCGATACACTATCAGATGATCACGATAAAGCATCATATGGTTATCAAACGCGTAAAATATCAGTAATGCAACATATTCCATTGTTTACATCTTTACAAACTGTTGATGTACTTATTCAAGCGTTAGAAAGCCAGTCATTTTCAGTAGCAGCACTATAAAAATTAAGGGGAGTAGATAATGATTAATCGACCTATCATTGCTTTAGATTTTCAGAATAGAATGCAAACGACAGATTTTTTACAGTTATTTCCTCAAGATGAACAACTATTTGTTAAAGTTGGTATGGAATTGTTTTACAGTGAAGGAACTCGTTTTGTTGAAGAATTAATTGATCAGGGGCATGACATTTTTCTTGATTTAAAATGTCATGATATTCCAAATACTGTTCGGCAAACTATGACCAGTTTAAGTCGACTAGGTATTTCATTAACAACAGTCCATGCGGCTGGTGGCGTTGAAATGATGAAATATGCATTAGATGGATTAGACCAAGGTAATTCCTCAATAAAAATGCCGAAAATAATCGCAATTACACAATTAACTTCTACCAGCCAAGAACAACTAGAAACGGAACAATTGGTTGAACGACCATTAATTGAAAGTGTCGTTAATTACGCTAAGTTAACAGAATTAGCTGGATTAGCGGGTGTTGTTTGTTCAGCACAAGAAGCTAAAATAATTAAGGAAGCAACTTCCAAAAACTTTTTGGCAGTCACACCTGGAATACGATTGGAAGGGCAGGCAGTAAGTGATCAAAAAAGAGTAATGACACCAGCTGCTGCAAAAAGAAATCAAAGTAGCGCCATCGTTGTCGGACGATCAATAACGCAAGCAGTAGATCCGTTTGCTGCTTACCAAGCAATCAAAAAAATGTGGGAGGAAGCTTAAATGAATTTAGCAGAGACAGTTGCCAGTGATTTATTAGAGATTGGTGCCGTAACTTTATCGCCAAAGAAGCCGTTTATTTGGGCAAGTGGACTAAAAAGTCCAATTTATTGTGATAATCGGTTAACGATTAGTTATCCTGAAATTCGTACTAGAATCGCTAAAGGCATAGCAGGTATTATTCGTGAAAAATATCCTGATACAGAGGTAATTGCAGGAACGGCAACTGCAGGAATACCCCATGCAGCATGGATTGCTAATGAATTAAATTTACCGTTAATTTATGTTAGAACAAAGCCTAAAGATCATGGTACTGGTCAACAAATTGAAGGACGATTAATCAAAGGACAAAAAACTATTTTAATTGATGATCTCATTTCAACTGGTGGAAGTGTTATTCAAGCAGTTAATGCAGCAAAAAATGAAGGCGCTGATGTTCTAGGTGTCATCGGTATTTTTAGTTATGAACTAGCGGCAAGTACGACAAATTTTGCTGATATTAAAACACCTTTTGAGACATTAACTAATTATTCAACACTTATTAAAGTAGCTAAGGAACAAGAAAAAATTAATTCTGATGAAAAATTATTATTGGATAAATGGCGTATCAATCCAAGTAATTGGTTATAGTAAAAAAGTTTCAACTAAGAATAATTTCTTAGTTGAAACTTTTTATTTACGACGCATAGCCATAATTTTTTGTAAGTCTGGTGTAATAAAGGTTGAGTTTTGACCTTCGTAGACAACAAAACCTGGCTTTGAGCCATTGGGCTTTTTAATCCGTTTAACTTGGATATAATCTACTGGAACAGATGCTGATTGACGATATTTTGAGAAATAAGCAGCTAAGTTAGCCGCTTCTGTGACTGTTTCATCACTAGGATTAGAACTGTGAATAATTACATGGGAACCAGGAATGTTTTTAGCATGTAGCCAGATGTCAGATTTATTGGCTGTCTTCATGGTTAGTTGATCATTTTGAAGATTATTCTTACCAACAGAGATAAGGGTTCCATCTGTTGCATAATATTCATCTGGTTTACTTATTTTAATTTTAATTGCTTTTTTATTTTTATTCAATTTTTGTTCTTTTAATAAACCTTGTTGTTGTAATTCAACCTTAATATCTGGTAAGTCTTTAGGTTCAGCTAACTCGATTTCTGATTGAATTTCTTCTAAGTAAGCAATTTCTTTTTTATTTAGGAGAAGTTGCTCATTAACAAATATAACTGCATTCTTTTGTTTTTGATATTTTTTAAAATATTTTTGTGCATTTTTTGAAGGTGAAATTTGATTGGATAATTGAATGGTCATTTCTTTTTCATTATCATAGAAATTAGGTAATGAAACTTCTGTCATTCCTTGTTTAACTAAGTGAAGATAAGTAGTTAATAATTCACCTTGGACCCGTAATTGATCCGCTGTTTCAGTATTTTTTAAAGTTTTTTCTAATTTTTTTTGTTTACCACGGTTCTTTTTGAGCTCATTTTTAACAACGCGGATTAAATGGCTACCTTGTTGTTGAACGCGGTCTTTATTTGCTTTATCGAGATAGTAAGTATCCAGCATTTCGCTTAATGAATCGAATTCTTGACCAGTACCAATTTCTTTATTTGGAATGGCCGAAAAATCAAGACGTTTGCCAGATAAAATAGTTGGTGTCGGTGTATCAAATTGTGTGAAGAAAGTTGACCAGCTGACACTAGGGTCTTCAACATTAGTATGAAGTGCAGTTGCAAGATCTAAACTAGATTGACCAGCGAGACCTTGATAGCTATTTTGAAGTTCCTTCGCTAGGACTTCCTTATTTGGAAACTCGGATAAAAGTTTTTTAAATGTATCAGTTGTATCTGTAAATGGATTTAATTTATCTTGAGCTGGTGGCTGACGATAGGTTGCACCAGGTATTAGCATACGATATCGATTTTGGTCTGAACTAATATGTTTAATGGTATCCAAAACCTTATCATTAGTTGGATTAATTAGTAGACAATTACTATAACGTCCCATCATTTCTAAACTTAAAATTAGAGGTTGTTCATCACCAAGTTCATTTCTAGTTAAAAATGAAAAATTAATAATACGATCATTAGCAATCTGATCAATTGCTACAAGTTGACCGCTCTCTAAATATTTACGAAGCATCATAGTAAAATTAGTTGGTGTTTTAGGATTTGAATAGGGAATATTTGTAATTTGTGCACGAGCATAACTTGAATGTGCAGATAATAGTAAGGGTTGATTCTTTCTATTTGCACGAATTGTAATAATAACCTCATTAGGGTAGGGTTGTGATATTTTTGAGACCCGACCACCGATTAGTTTGGTTCTTAGTTCACTAATCATTGCATGAGTAAAAACGCCATCAAATGACATTTAATCAACTCACTTTCTATAAAATATGTTTAATAACTACAAGTGTAACGTTTTAAACGATAAATCGCAAAGAATCATTATTGAATAGTTTTCTTGCCATTTTTAGTCTATATATTGTATAATGCAAGGTATATCGAATTTAAGGGGTCAACAAAATGAAAACAAGTCTTGAAAACTTACTATCAATTGATAAACAGTATAAAGTGATTTTACAACGTTTAACTAAAAAAAATCAATTAACAATATCTGAGTGGCAGTTATTAAAGAAAATAAGTGCTAAATTTAACACACAGGAAAAATTGGCCGTAGAAACAGATCTAGATATCTCAACACTAAGTCGACAATTAAAACGCTTAGTTGAAAAAGAAATGCTTGATAAGCATAGTATCGGTGACGATAAACGCCAATTGATTTATACAATGACTGAAATCGGCGTTGAGTCGTCAAAAGCAGTTGATAAAGGTTTTACTGAACTTGAAGCAACTATTTTTGAAAAGTGGCCAGAAGATGAACAAAATTTATTAAGAATATTATTAAATCGCTTAGACAAAAGTCTAACGAGGACTGACGTTTAAACCGTCATAAAATGAGGTGTTTAATTAATGAAAATAGCAATTGTAACAGATAGTACTTCGTACCTATCTAAAGATCAGATTGAAGAGAACAATATTACTATAATTCCTATCCCAGTCATTATTGACAATAAAATTTATAATGAAGGCGTTGATATTACAACTGAAGGATTCTATGAAAAATTAAAGACATCTGCATCCTTTCCAAGTACCTCACAGCCTTCTGTTGGGGAAATGATTAACTTATATGATAAATTAGGTAGCGAAGGCTATGATATTATTTTAAGTATTCATTTAACAAATACAATTTCAGGATTTATTGATAATTTAAAAAATATAGCACCAACAATTGAGTCAACTCGTGTGATACCGTATGATTCTGGTATCACAGTTATGTTAATGGGATATTTAGCTTTGGAAGCTGCTAAAATGGCTAAAGAAGATGCCTCTATCGATGATATCATTGCCCGATTAGATGATTTGAAGACAACGTTAGGTGAATATTTCATTGTTGATGATTTGCAAAATCTTGTACGAGGCGGTCGTTTGTCTAATGCTTCAGCCTTTATTGGAAGTGTTCTTAAAATTAAGCCAATTTTAACATTTGATAGTGTTTCAAATAAAATTGTTGCATTTGAAAAGATTAGATCAACTAAGAAGGCAATTAAGCGTGTAGAAGATTTATTTGAAGAGCATCGTGCATCTGTTGATTATCCTTTACGTGGACTTATTATTCATGCAAATGATGAAACGTCAGCAATTAAGTGGCAGACTAAAATGAAGAAGAAATATCCTGATATGACATTTGATATCAGTTACTTTGGACCAGTCATTGGGACACATTTAGGTGAAAAAGCATTAGCATTAGCGTGGATTAAAGACTTTGATCAAGCTTAAGAGTTATTAAAACTAACAACCGGTTTAATCGGTTGTTAGTTTTTTGTTTTCAAATAATAATTAAGATGTAACTGTGACTAGATAATAGTATGTCGGAGAAAATAATTTTAAGTTAATAGATAAAGTTTAAAAGCATCAAATGAGTGGTAAATTGAGACTTATCATATTAACACTATCCAACTTTAGTTAAAACACACAATTTAATGAAAGTTTAGTAGCGCAATATCTTACTGATTTTAAACAAGTCTATTTAAATTATCATTCGTTTTGTATTTGTATCTCGCTCATTTTATTTTATGTAAATATAATTTGTTCATCATAAAATATATTTACAATTATTATTCTCCAATAAATTATATAATTAACACTAATATTTGTAGATACATATCAAGCATGACGACCATAATTTGCCAAATTATGGTATTAGCTATATAAGGATTACTTAAAATCTAAAGTATTAAATATATTAGTTATTTTGTGAATAAACACTAATTTTAAATAATATGTATCATACTGTTTGATATAAGAACATTTTGCGTTCAACTTTCATTAAAGTTGAATTGTAACTCTTTAATGTGTTATTCTCTACGTATTAAACTATCCGTTATAATGAGGTGTATTTTTGAGAAAAGAAAAATATTTAGAATTAATTGAGAATGAATTACAGTACCAACCTTGGTATGCGCAGGAATACTATCAATCTAAATCTACAATCCCCCTATCCAATGCAACGTTATATCAATATTTAACAGAGTTTAGACGTTTTTTTGATTGGTTACTGGCAGAAGGTATTGTTAACGAAAAATCAATTAAGACAATCGATATTAGTGTTTTAGAACATTTAAAAAAGGAAGATATGGAACTATATAAATCCTCCCTACTTTCTAGAAGTAAATCAAATAATGCAAATAGCAACACACAACTCTCTAGGAGCACTGTAAATCGTTCTCTAACAGCGATTTCTTCATTGTTCAGGTATCTTTCTGAAGAAACGGAAAAAGAAGATGGAGAGCCATATTTTTATCGTAATGTGATGAAAAAAATTACTGTCGTAAAAGATAACGAAACGTTTGCTACACGTGCAGCAAATATTAAAGATAAATTAATGCTTGGAACTGAAGATCGTGATTATATTAACTTTATTGATCAAAAATATGCCGATTTGTTAAAGCCTAAAGGTCTTTCCTTTTTCAAACGGGATAAAGATCGCGATATTGCTATTAACGCTTTAATGCTAGGTAGTGGTTTACGGGTTTCAGAAGTTGCAAATAGTGACCTACCTGATTTAAATTTAAAAACAAATAATATTACCGTCATTCGAAAAGGTGGCAAGAAGGATACTGTGCCAATTGCACCGTGGGTAATCCCCTATCTTGTTAAATATATTGAAGTGCGTACAATGAACTATAAAGTAGATAAAATGGAAAAAGCCCTATTTTGTTCATCATATCGTGGAATTGGAAAACGCATTGAGAGTGGTACAATTGAAAAATTGGTAGCCAAGTACTCATCTGCATTTAAAGTCCGTGTTACGCCGCATAAACTACGCCATACACTCGCTTCTAAATTGTACCTAGAGACGAAGAATGAACAACTTGTAGCAACACAATTGGGTCAGAGTTCGACAAGTGCAACTGCGTTATATACCCATATGATTGATGAAGAACAACGGAATGCTATTAATAAATTATAAAATAAAAACGATTAACTCGATATTGAGTTAATCGTTTTTATTTTATGACTTTCCTTCCCATTCAGATTTGAAATTCTCAAGGAAATCTAACATAATTTGATGTCTATTTTTAGCCATTCGTTTTCCTGGTTCAGTGTTCATTGTTTCTGTAAGTGTCAATAACTTTTCGTAGAAATGGTTAATGACCGTTTGATTCTCAATATTCCTGTATTCTTCTGGGGTCATATTTCTTCTTGGACCACGATGTGGATCATATATTTTACTGCCAACATGTCCACCGTAATAAAAAGTTCTAGCAATACCGACAGCACCAATTGCATCTAATCGATCAGCATCTTGAACAACTTTTGCTTCTTCGGGCAAGTTAATAGTATTATCGTTCAATTGGTTTTTAAAAGAAATTGATTTAATAATTATTAAAATATCATTAATTTGAAGTGAAGTTAAATCAATAGATGTTAAAAAATTTGTTAAATTAGTTACTTCTTCTTTAACATTATCGACTACTTTATCATCAATTACGTCATGTAAATAACTACTAAGAACAATTATTAAATAATTGATATTATGAATTTCTGAGGCAATCGTTTTTGAATTTGTAACGACTCGTTCAATATGAGCAAAGTCATGTCCAGAAGTATCTGACGCTAATTTATTTTGCGTATATATTTTAACTGCTTGAATTTGTTCTTCAGGTAGCATCCTAAATTCTCCTTAAAATAAAAAAGCTTAGAGATAAAGTCTAAACTTTTAAGATTTTTTATTAAGCTTCAAAAACAGCTTGTAATTGAGGAACAACTTGTTTTTTTCTTGAAACAACACCAGGTAATGACAATTTGTTATCAGAAAGTTTTGTGTTGAAGGCTTTTTCAACCATTTCTTTAGGTTCTCCAACAACTAATAGTTCTGAATCACTGTCTAGGATATTTGTAACTAATAGTAAGAATAAATCATAATTATTAGCTTTACTATCATCTTCAATCGCTGAAACTAGTGCAGCTTCACGGTTAAAAACTTCTTCTAAATCAACGGTATTAACTTGAGCAACACGTACTGTTTTACCAGCCATATCAAAAGATTTGGCATCTCCGTTAATCAATTCTGTTTCAGTTTTGCTAGATAAATTAGTTCCAGCTTTTAACATATCTAATCCGTATACATTGTAATCAGTGTTACTAATTTTAGAAAGTGCTTTAGTTGCTTCAATATCAACTGGAGTCGTTGTAGGTGATTTGAATAACAATGTATCAGAAATAATAGCTGACATCATTAATCCTGCAATATTAGCAGGAATTTCAATATTGTTTTCATTAAACATTTTCCATAGGATGGTACTTGAACAACCGACAGCCTCTGCGCGGAAATTAAGAGGCATATTGGTTGTGAAATTAGCAATACGATGATGATCGACAACGTCTGTTACAACAAGATCAGCGATATCAGAAACACTTTGTTGAGATTCATTATGATCAACTAACATAACTGATTCAACCTCATTTTTAGCTGTTTCAATAATTCTTGGTTCAGGTTCATTAAAGTAATCTAAAACAAATTTTGTTTCTTCACTTAATGTTCCTAAGGTAACGGCTTCAGTATCGAAACCTAATTTATTTTGTAGATATGAGAATGCTTTAGCAGCTACAACTGCGTCTGTATCAGGACTTTGATGTCCAAAAATTAATTGTTTAGTCATTATTATAATCTCCTTTTTATTTGTTAATTTCTTTAAGTCGAGTCATGTAATCTTTTTCTTCTAAAAATTTATCAAATGCATTTAAAAAATGTTCATTTCTAGGAATTTCATCTTTATCTTTTCTAAAGACAAATGACAAATCAAATTTTATTTCTGGATCAAAATGAGATGTCCAAAGGTCTTTGCTTTCAGGATGAGCCGTTAAAAATGAAGTTGGTAATGCTGAATAAGCATGTGTTGCACGAGCAAATTTTAAAATCTGTGTGGGTGATGTAAATCTAGCAACACTCTTTGGCAGGTTAACTAATTGATTTTGATAAATTGTTTTAATTGTTTTATCAAGATAATAATCACTTGGATAAGTGACCCAAACATTATCAATTGTTTCTTGAAGTCTAACTTTCTTTTTAGAAGATAACTTTTCATTATGATGTAAAAACAATAAATCTTCAGTAAAGATTTTCTTACTTTCGTATGGTTTCCAGTTTTTAATACTTTCATCTGGAAGATACATAATAGCTAAATCAATTTTATTATTCTCAAGTTCACTCCAAATTTCTTTACGCGTTAGTAAATGGAATGACACAATAATATCTGGATTATTTTTATAGTACTGGATAACAAAATCATCAAACACTTCGTCTTCGATTGAAGCCAAAATCCCGATAGTAATTTCTCCTTGTGTTGCACTTGTTGATTGTTGAATTTCATTCGTTGCTTTATTTAATGTTTCATAGATTTGGTGTGTTGCATCTAGCATTGTATAGCCAGCATCAGAAAGATGTAATTTTTTACCAACAGAATAAAAAAGTGGTGCACCAACTGTTCTTTCTAATTTTTTAATTTGCTGTGTTAATGCAGGTTGTGTGATTCCTAATATTTGGGCTGCTTGCGTATAATTCATTATATCTGCAAGCTGTAAAAAATATGTTAACGTTTTTGATGAAAATATATTTTCTTGCTTTGTTTTCATATTAGCGTGATCTCCTCAGTTCTAGAAATTAATAGTCATATTAGTATAATAAGCGTAATAAAAAAAAAGAGCAAACAAATTTGCCTTTTTTTAACAATTTAATTATTAATTAATCTCATTTAAATTATTAGGTATTCCTAATTGTTCTGTATCAATAACAAATGAACCATTTGAATATCTATCAGATAGCGGATATGACATTGGTTCGATAATAAATTCATTGCCACTTTCAGTAAGGGCATTTAAATTCACATCTTTAGTAATGAGTTTCATGCCAACGACTCTATGAGGTTCCTTCTTAAGCTCTCTAAGAACAAGAACGCCACGTTTCGCCCTACTTGTCGAGCTCACTTCTGATACAGCCATACGCTTAAATGAACCGCGCTGTGTTAATAATCCAATCTGACTATGTTCAGTTACTAAACAAGTAGCGGCAACATAATCATCCTTCTTAAGATTCATCGCGATTACACCAGCTGCTTTAGATCCGACAACAGGAACTTCTTCGAGAGGATACTTTAATCCATACCCATCATGTGAAGCACTAAAAATGAATAACGAGTCATCCGTTTCTTTCAAGTATGAAATCAAGATAACATCATCGTTAGCTTCCTTCAATTTCATGAATTTACTTGCATGACCTTTATAAGTTCGTCCGGGTTGTAAGTCGGAAACCAGTGTTTGTTTAATGAATCCATTTTTAGTTGCAAAAACAAATTTACCAGGGACATTCACTTTTTTGAAAGAAAATGCTTTAATTAAATATTCATCAGTATCTAATCCAATAGTTTGTGAAATATGTTCCCCAGTATCTTTCCACTTTGCCTCAGTTATTTCATGAATTGGACGGTAAATCATATTTCCCTTATTTGTAAACATAAATAGATGATCTAATGTGTTAACAGATTCATTAAATACAATTTGATCTTCGTTTTTCAAACCATTCTCATTTACTCCTGAGGCGTTAAATGACCGTAATGAGCTACGTTTGAGATAACCATCACGGCTAACTAATACTTGAACATCTTCGGGAGTTACTAAAACTGCTGTTTCAATCTTAATGTCTTCAATATGTTCTTGAATTTCAGTTAGTCGAGGTGTGGCATATTCTTTAGATACTTGTTTAAGCTCTTTTTTCACAACATCAGATAACTTACTAGGATCTGCCAATATTGCTTTGTAATCAATAATTTTTGCAGCAAGCTCTGCATTTTCTTTTTCAAGCGCAGTCACATCTGTATTAGACAAGCGGTACAGTTGTAATGAAACAATTGCTTCAGCTTGTTTTTCTGTGAAATCGAACAGATCCATTAAGCTTAATTTAGCACTCTTTTTATCTTTACTTGCACGGATTGCTTTAATTACTTTATCTAAAATTGATAAAGCTTTAATTAACCCTTCAACGATATGTTGACGAGACTCAGCCTTTTTTAAATCAAATTCAGTTCTTTTTTTCGTAACACTTAATTGATACTCTAAGTACGAAGATAAGAATTTTTTTAAGCCAACTAACTCAGGTCGTTGATGGTTAATTGCAACCATATTGAAATTATACGAAATTTGTAAATCAGTATTTTTAAATAAATAATTTAAAATACCTTGTGCATTGACGTTGCGTTTTAATTCAATTGCAATTTGTAGTCCTTCACGATCACTTTCATCTCGAACTTCAGCAATCCCATCAACTTTTTTTAATAAGCGAATTTCATCCATCTTTTTAACAAGAACAGCTTTATTCACTTCGTATGGAATTTCTGAAATAATAATTTGTGTTTTACCACCCTTTAGTTCTTGAATCTCAGTTCTAGAACGAACGACTACTTTACCACGCCCCGTTTTATAAGCACTCTGGATGCCGGATAGTCCTTGTAAAATACCACCGGTTGGAAAATCGGGGCCCTTAACGAATGACATTAATTTATCTAAAGTCGCATTTGGATGACCAATTAAATAAACAACGGCATCAACAACCTCGCTTAAATTATGAGGTGGAATTTCAGTTGCATACCCAGCTGAAATTCCCGTTGCACCATTTACTAACAAATTAGGAAATCTTGCTGGTAAAACAGTTGGTTCATACTCCGTATCATCAAAATTCAATACGAAATCAACCGTTTCTTTTTCAATATCACGTAGCATTTCAGTCGCAATTTTACTTGTACGAGCTTCTGTGTAACGCATTGCGGCAGGAGAATCACCATCCATTGACCCATTATTTCCGTGCATTTCAATTAATGGTGTTCGTAATTTCCAGTTTTGACTCATACGGACCATAGCTTCGTAAATTGAGCTATCTCCATGAGGATGAAAATTACCCATAACATTTCCGACAGATTTAGCAGATTTTCTAAACCCTTTATCATATGTGTTACCATCTTGATTCATTGCGTATAAAATACGACGTTGAACAGGTTTTAGGCCATCACGTATATCAGGTAAAGCACGTTCTTGAATAATATATTTAGAATAACGACCAAATCGTTCACCCATAACATCTTCTAAGGTCAGCTCTTGAATTTTTGATGTATCTTTTTCTATAGCCAAATTAATAATCCTCCTTCCTTAGTCAGTCGTTGTTTGATCTTCAAATAATGTTAAATCTTCTTCATTTTTTAAATCAGTAACTTGTTTACTTGATACCTTATCAAGGATACTACCGTCCTCTTCAAGTGAAAATTGAACATTTTCTTCAATCCAATTTCGACGAGGTTCTACCTTGTCGCCCATTAAGGTTGTCACTCTTTTTTCAGCAAGTGCAGGATCATCAATTCGAATTCTAACTAAAGTTCTTGTCATTGGATCCATAGTTGTTTCCCATAATTGATCTGCATTCATTTCGCCCAGACCTTTAAATCGTTGTAGGTTGTAACCACGTCCAATTTTTGTTGTTGCTTTATCAAGCTCTTCATCGGTCCAAGCATAGATACTCTCTATTTTTTTACCCGTTCCTTTTTGAATTTTATATAAAGGTGGTAAAGCAATATAGATTTTCCCAGCATCAATTAGTGGACGCATATATTTATAGAAAAATGTCAATAATAAGGTTTGGATGTGCGCACCATCAGTATCAGCATCAGTCATGATAATAATTTTATCGTAGTTACTGTCTTCGAGCTTAAATTCAGCACCAACACCTGCGCCAACTGTATAAATCATTGTATTAATTTCTTCATTTTTTAAAATATCTTGTAATTTTGCCTTTTCAGTATTCAATACCTTACCACGTAAAGGTAGAATGGCTTGGAATTTGCGTTCACGACCTTGTTTAGCTGAACCACCGGCAGAATCACCTTCGACTAAAAACAACTCATTTTTCTTAGCGTTTTTCGATTGTGCAGGTGTTAATTTCCCAGATAATAAGCGATCATTTTTCTTTTTCTTTTTCCCATTTCTTGAATCATCACGAGCCTTACGAGCTGCTTCTCGAGCCTCTCTAGCTTTAATTGATTTTCTAACAAGTTCTTGTGCAAACTCACCATTTTCCATCAAATAAAACCCAAGTTTTTCACTCAGAACGCTATCGACGATAGATCTTGCTTCGGGTGTACCTAATTTACCCTTCGTTTGTCCTTCGAATTGCAATAACTCTTCAGGTATTCGCACTGAAATGACTCCTGAAAGGCCCTCTCGAACATCACTACCTTCTAAATTACGATCTTTATCTTTTAAAAGACCTAATTTTCTGGCATATTCGTTAAATGCTTTTGTCCAAGCAGACTTCATTCCTGCTTCATGTGTACCACCATCTTTTGTCCGAACGTTATTAACAAAGGACATTAAGTTTTCTGAGTAGCCATCATTATATTGTGCTGCAACTTCTACTTCAATTTTATCTTTAATGCCATCAAAATACATCACTTCGCCAAGTGTATCTTTGTCTTCGTTTAAATAAGCAACGAATTCTTTAATACCTTCTTCAAAATGATAGATATCTTGTTTATCAGTTCTTTCATCTGTTAAAACAATTTTGACACCACGTAATAAAAAGGCAGACTCTTTTAATCTTTCAGCTAAAATATCATACTTATAAATTGTAGTTGAAAAAATACTTTCATCGGGTTTAAAAGTTACTGTTGTTCCATTTGCTCGTTTAGTTGCACCTAATTTTTTTAAAGTCCCAACTGGATGCCCACCATTTTTAAACTTTTCTTCATAACGAATACCATCACGAACGGTATCAACTGTTAATGATGAAGATAATGCGTTAACGACACTTGCGCCAACGCCATGTAGTCCACCAGACGTTTTATATCCGCCTTGGCCAAATTTTCCACCAGCATGTAAGACAGTGAAGATAACTTCAACAGTTGGTATTCCTGATGCATGCATACCAATAGGCATACCACGACCATAATCTACAACAGTAATACTGTTATCACTGTGGATTGTAACGTCGATTTGTGAACCATATCCTGACAAGGCTTCATCAACTGCGTTATCAACAATCTCGTAGACAAGATGATGTAATCCCTTGCCATCTGTCGACCCAATATACATACCAGGTCGTTTTCTAACTGCTTCTAGTCCTTCAAGAACTTGAATTGAATCATCATTGTATTTTGTTTTATTTTGATTAGTCATTCAGTTAAACGCCCCTTACTCTGTATTCCTACAGTAACGTTACTATAATAACCTATTCTTTTTTAAAATGTAAAGAGAAATCCGAATAGATGTTCTATTTTATAAAAAATTTTGGTGTCTTCTTAAAAGAATGTTAAAATACTACTTATTGGATTTACTGGCTGAAAGGAGTGAATTATCATGGGTACAATCATATTAATGTTGATTATCGCTTATATTTTAGGATCAATTCCATCAGGGGTTTGGATTGGAAAATATTTTTATCAAAAGGATATCAGAAATTTTGGTAGTGGTAATGTTGGTACAACTAATACTTATCGAGTTCTTGGACCAAAAGCAGGGACTGTTGTCTTAGTGATGGATATATCAAAAGGAATTATAGCTGCAAGCCTCCCTTATATGTTTGGGGTCGCATCAACCGTTAGTCCTTTACTAATTGGTGTAGGTGCAGTAGCTGGACATACATTCTCAATATTTACTGGATTTAAAGGTGGTAAGGCAGTTGCTACTGGTGCGGGTATTTTATTACCGTATAATCCGCTATTTTTTCTTATCGCTTGTACCATGTTTATTTCTTTAATACTTTTAACGAGTATGGTAAGTGTTGCAAGTGTCATTGGATTTATTGGTATTACGATAACAGCGATATTATTTCAAGATTGGTTATTAACTAGTATTGCAGGTATTTTGACTATATTTGTTATTTATAAACATAGAGACAACATAAAACGTATTTTAAATGGTACTGAGAGTATGGTACCTTTTGGTCTTGGATTATATTTACGAAATAAAAAAAATCGATGATTATTTCATCGATTTTTTTTTTAAAATACTGTGATTTCATACGAACCTTCGAACGATTTATTTTTTTCTAACGTATAAATATTACTTTTATCTGATAAATTACCAGTAGATTCAATATTATCAGCTACTCCCCACCATGGTTCAATACAAACAAATGGTGAATTTTCAGGATATTTCGACCAGATACCAACGTAATCTGCACCATTTAATGTCACGGAAACACCATGATCATCTTCAGGTGTTGAAAGTAAGATAGTCGTTTCTAGTTGTTTCAATTCGTAAATTAAGGCATCATTTTTGAATGTTTCGCGAGATAACTTAATAGGTTCGTTGAACTTAACTGATTTTGCATTTTCGATATCGCTAAAAGGTCCAACTAGTGGAATTTGACGTCTTTCAACATTTGGTGCCACTTCAATTTGATAATTTTCTAGATTTAAATAAGCATTTTTAAGTGGTACGTTAAATGCTGGGTGTCCTCCGATAGAAAATAACAAAGGATTTTCATCGGGGTTATAAACATCGTAAATTACTTTTATTTGATGATTAGTTAAAATGTAATGTAATCTCAATCTAAAATTAAACGGATACTTTGAGATTGTTTCTGGGGATGAACCTAATTCCAGAACAACTGATGTTTTACTTTTAGAAACCACTGTAAAAAGCATGTCACGGGCAAAGCCATGTTGACCCATTTTATATGTTTTATGATCATACGCATATTCATCATTTTTTAAACGCCCAACAAATGGAAACAATACTGGGGCATGTCTACCCCAGTATTGTTTATCTGCTTGCCAAATATATTCAATAGATGTGTCATTTCCGGTAATACTGATTAATTCAGCACCTTGTTCAGCAATTTTGACTGTGATGAAATCATTTTTAAGTTCAACTGTCATTTTAGTTCACCCTATCCTATAAAATATAACGACTAAGATCTTTATCAGCAACGATGTTACCAATTTTGTCTTCAACATAACTTTCAGTAATTGTTATGTCACCCATTTGCATATCTGGACCCTCAAATAGTAAATCTTCAAGTAATTTTTCAAGAATTGTATGCAGTCTGCGTGCACCAATATTTTCAGTATCGTGGTTAACGTTGTAAGCAATTTCAGATATTTTCTCAATTGCTTCAATTGTAAATGTCACATTAATATTATCAGTGCCAATTAAAGCAATATATTGTTTAATTAAGGCATTATGAGGTTCTGTAAGAATTTTAACAAAATCTGCTTGGCTCAAATCATCTAATTCAACTCGAATTGGGAAACGACCTTGAAGTTCAGCAATTAAATCGCTAGGTTTACTTTCATGAAAAGCACCTGATGCAATAAACAAGATATGATCAGTATTAATAACACCATATTTAGTTGAAATTTGAGAGCCTTCAACAATTGGTAAAATATCACGTTGTACGCCTTCTCTAGAAACTTCACCACTATTTTTTTGAGATTTTGAAGTAATTTTATCAATTTCATCAATAAAAATAATTCCAGTGTTTTCAGCACGTTCAATTGCAGCTTGATTGATATCTGCTACATTAACTAATTTTTTTGATTCTTCACGAATTAAAATTTTACGGGCTTCTGCTACGGTTAACGTTCTTTCTACTTGGCGTGTTGGTGTTAATGCACTTAAGGTATCTCCTAAGTCGATGCCCATTTGTCCCATCATGCCATTCATACCAGAAGGCTGTTTAGGTTCATCAACTTTAATTGTCACTTCGTTATTTTCTAATAAACCACGACTTAGTTGTTCCGATACAGATAGTCGTTCATTTCTAATGTCGTCAGTGACCTCCTCTTCATCTTTTGCATCTAATCCGGCAGGTATTTGACCTTTTTGAATTTGAGACATCATTTGCATAAGATTAACATTCTCGGCTTTTTTTTGTTTTTTAATACCTGGAACTAGAAGTTTTACAAGTCGTTTATCAGCCATACGTTCAGCTGCGCCTGAAACACGGCCATATTGAGCATCTTCTTCTAATTTAATTGACACGTCAACCAAGTCACGTACCATTGATTCAACATCACGTCCAGCGTAACCAACTTCAGTGAATTTTGTTGCTTCAACTTTAATAAATGGTGCTTCAAGCATTGTTGCCAAACGACGAGCAATTTCAGTTTTACCTACACCAGTTGGCCCAATCATCATTAAATTTTTAGGTGTAACATCTTTTTGCATTGATTCAGAAAGTTGCATCCGACGATATCTATTACGTAATGCAACAGCAATGGCCTTTTTTGCATCATTTTGACCGATAACGTATTGATCTAGTTCTGTAACAATCTGTTTTGGTGTTTTATCACTTATAGTCATAAATTTACCCGCTTTCTATAATTCTTCTGAGATGACATGATGGTTAGTAAAAATATCAATATCACCGGCAATATTAATTGATGCCTCAGCAATTTCTTTAGCTGACATATCAGTTGTATGATGCTTAAGTGCCTTTGCAGCAGACAAAGCAAAATTTCCGCCAGATCCGATTGCTAAAATGTCATCGTCAGGTTCAATTACTTCTCCACTACCAGAAACTAATAACATTTCATTACTGTTCATTACAATCAAAAGTGCTTCTAATTTTTGTAAGGATTGTTCACTACGCCAATCCTGAGCTAATTCAACTGCTGCACGTTGTAAATTACCACTAAATTCATTTAATTTTTTTTCAAATCGTTCTTCAAGATTAAATGCGTCGGCAACGCTACCAGCGAAACCAACAACTACTTGATCGTTATATATGCGACGAACTTTTCTAGCAGTCCCCTTCATAATAACTTTTTCACCCATTGTGACTTGGCCATCACCGGCCATTGCACAGTGACCATTATGCTTAACGGCACAAATTGTTGTTGCATGAAATGAAACAGTTGCCATAATAAACTCCTCCATGTTACTCATTTATTGTATAAAAAAACTTCATTGAACGCTACTACTGTAGCACAACAATGAAGTATAACTCAATTATTTTATCAGATATTTCATAAATATTTAAAGACTTGGTTTAACAATTGCTAAATGCTCTAGAGCACGATTTGCAACCGCTTGATTTTTTTCTTGTTTATCTCGAATTTTTGTGCCTAATTTAGGGATAATACCAAAGTTAGCATTCATCGGCTGAAAATGTTTACCACTGGCATGTGTTATATAATGGGCCATAGCTCCCATCACAGTTGTTTTAGGAAGTACGACTAGCTCTTCTCCTAAAACAAGATGTGCGGCATTGATCCCTGCTAATAATCCACTTGCAGCACTTTCTACATAGCCTTCAACACCTGTCATTTGACCAGCAAAAAATAAATCATTTCTAAATTTAGACTGATATGTTGGTTCCAGTGTATCAGGAGAACGCATAAATGTATTACGATGCATAACACCATAACGAACAAATTCAACATTTTCTAAACCTGGAATTAGTGAGAAAACATTCTTTTGTTCGCCCCATTTAAGATGCGTTTGGAAACCAACAATATTGTATAAGTCACCGACTGCATTGTCTTGACGCAATTGGACAACGGCAAAAGGTGTTCTACCAGTCTTAGGGTCTTCTAATCCAACTGGTTTTAAAGGGCCAAATAACATTGTTTTAGCGCCTCTTCTAGCCATTTCTTCAATTGGCATACAACCTTCGAAAAATTTTTCATCTTCAAAATCATGCATTTCAGCAGTTTCGGCCCCTATTAGTGCCTTATAAAAGGTTATAAATTCCTCTTTAGTCATTGGACAATTAAGGTATGCAGCATCACCTTTATCATATCGTGATTTTAAGTAGATTTTATCCATATTTAATGATGATTTTTCTAAAATTGGTGCAGCTGCATCATAAAAATAAAGTCCCTCACTACCATTTAATTGTTTAATTGATTCTGCTAAACCTGATGATGTTAAAGGACCTGTCGCAACAATTGTTGGACCTTTTGGTAGTTCAGTTAACTCTTCATTGATAACCGTAATATTTTCATGATTTTTAACTAAATCAGTTATCTCACCAGAAAATTTATCACGGTCAACGGCTAGCGCACCGCCAGCCGGAATTGCATTATGGTCAGCTGACTTCATAATAACTGAATCTAACTGTCTCATCTCTTCCTTCAAAAGACCAACGGCATTCGTAATTTGATTAGCTCTTAAAGAATTCGTACAAACTAGTTCAGCAAAATTCTCAGTATGATGCGCTGGTGTCATTTTGATAGGGCGCATCTCGTATAAATTAACATGAACTCCTCGCTTGGCAATCTGCCATGCAGCTTCACTACCGGCAAGACCAGCACCGATTACATTAACGCTAGTATTTTCCATTATATAATCCCCCTGCTAGTTAGATTCAATTATTTTTGAACCGCTTCTTCATAGTCACAATTACTACATTTGACTTGTTTTCCACCTTTTACTTTTTTCTCAATTAAATAATGTTGACATTTTGGACATTCGCGACCAATAGGTTTATCCCATGATACGAATTCACAATCTGGGTATCTTGAGCAACCATAGAATAAACGATTTCGTTTAGATTTACGTTCAATTACTTCCCCTTGCTGACACAATGGACAAGTTACACCAATTTCTTTAACGATTGCTTTTGTATTACGACAATCTGGAAAACGCGTACATGCAAAAAATTTACCATATCGGCCCATCTTAATAACCATCGGTGACCCACAAATTTCACAATTAAATCCAGCTGGTTCATCTTTAATTTGAACTTTCTCAATTGTTTCTTGGGCATGTTCAACATTTTTTGAAAATGGTTTATAAAAATCATCAACAACTTTAACCCAATTTTCGTCTCCGACTTCAATGTTATCAAGACCTTTTTCTAATTCAGCAGTAAATTTAACATTCACAATATCACTAAAATAAGCTTCAATCATATCATCTACAATTTCACCCAGTTCAGTTGGTTCAAAACGCTTAGCAATTAATTTCACATAATATCGACGTTGAATAGTATCCAAGGTTGGTGCATACGTTGATGGACGTCCAACACCATTTTCTTCAAGTGTTTTAATTAAATTTGCTTCAGTGAATCTAGCAGGTGGCTGAGTAAAATGTTGGTTAGGCTGATTTTTAGCTAACTTAACATGATCGCCAACTTTTAAATCCGGTAAAATATTATCAGTCTTTTTGTTATCCTCATAAATTTTTGTATAACCTGCAAACTTAGTCTTTGACCCAGAAGTATGATAAGTAACGCCATTTTGTTCAATAGATACAGACATTGTATCCATTACAGCTGGTGTCATTTGACTGGCAACAAATCGCGACCAAATTAATTTATATAACTTCATTTGATCATTACTTAAATAATCCTTCATTGAAGCAGGTGTACGTAAAACAGAGGAAGGTCTAATTGCTTCATGTGCGTCCTGTGCACCTTCTTGTAATTTACCTTTGCGTGGCTTAATAGCTGCATAATCTTCACCATACTTTTCGTGTAAAAATTGAGCAGTTTCATGTTTGGCAGTCGTAGATACACGAGTCGAGTCGGTACGCATGTAAGTGATTAAACCAACAGTACCCTGTTTTCCGAGATGAATTCCTTCATATAATTGTTGTGCAACCATCATCGTTTTTCTTGTACGAAAGTTTAATTTTCTATTAGCATCTTGTTGCATTGTACTTGTAGTAAATGGTAAAGCTGGAAATCTTTTACGTTCTTTTTTTGTGACAGCGGTGATATCAAAATCTTGTTTTGTATCAATTAATGCCATTACTTTTTTAACATCTTCATTATCATGAAGTGCTTTTTTCTTTCCCTTAATACCATAAAAAGCTGCATCAAATTTCTCTTTACCTTTTTTAAATTCAGAATCAATAGTCCAGTATTCCTCTGGTATAAATGCACGAATTTCTTTTTCTCTATCAATAATTAAATTCAAAGCAATAGACTGAACTCGACCAGCACTTAAGCCTTTTTTTATTTTAGCCCATAATAAAGGACTAATTGAATAACCAACTAATCTATCTAAAATACGGCGAGCTTGTTGTGCATCAACTAAATTCATATCAATTGATCTAGGATCATTAAAAGCATTTTTAACTGCATCTTTTGTAATTTCATTAAAAACAACACGATTTTTGTCCGTGATATCTAAATCTAAAATATGAGATAAATGCCATGCAATTGCCTCGCCTTCACGATCAGGATCGGCTGCTAGATAAACATTTTTAGCTTTTTTAGCTTCTTTTTTTAAACTTTTAATAACATCGCCTTTACCACGAATTGAAATGTAATGAGGATCATAGTTGTTTTCAACGTCAACTCCCATTTTACTTCGTGGTAAATCTCTAATATGTCCAAGACTAGCGACAACATGGTAGTTGCTGCCTAGGTATTTTTCAATTGTTTTAGCCTTAGAAGGTGATTCAACAATAACTAGATTTTTTTTTGCCGGCGTTCTCTTTTTCTTTTTGGTTACTGGCATAATTGAACTCCTTCGTAGTATTTATATTGTAAGCAATAACATTTTTAAAATCGTTAGTAATCTTAAAGCATATTAGAGAGACTTGTCAAGCGTAACTAGTTTTCATAGAACTCTGCAAGTATCTGTTCACCGTTAATAATCGGCATTGCACCGGCTATTATTAGTTCATTACACCCAAGTGAAAGAGGACTAATAATTGATCCGGGTACAGCTAGTACTGTGCGATTTTCTTGCAATGCTAAATTGGCAGTTATAAGACTACCACTATGGTGTTTAGCCTCTGTAACTAATAAGCATTCACAAAGGCCTGCAATAATTCGATTTCTTTCAGGGAAATGATTACGTTGTGGTCCTGTATTCAGTCCGTACTCAGATAATAAAAGTCCCTTTTTGCTAATTTCAATTTGTAAATCTTCATTAATTTTTGGATAATAAATATTTAAACCTGTCCCAATAACAGCAATTGTATCTGCTCCGTTAGCTATTGTAAATTGGTGTGCCAAGGTATCAACGCCGGCTGCTAATCCGCTTAAAATTACCTTATCATTTTGGATACTATTTGGTAATAATAATCGTATTACTTCTATTGAGTAGTCAGTTCTTTGCCGAGCACCAACAACAGCAAGTGATTGTCGATTTAATAATTGCGTATTTCCTCGCATAAAAAGAACAATTGGTGGTCGATAGCATTCTTTTAGTCGATACGGATAGTCCTCATCAATAATAGTCACAATTGTTGAATGTAACTTATTGGTAATAACCTCATTTTTCAATGAAATACTAGTGTAAGCTTTACTGAAACTAGCTATTTTTTTACTATTTAAATTTAAAATGGATTTAATTACATCTAGAGTTAAATCAGTACAACTTGGATTCTGTTGTAACCAATCAAAAATTTTATTTTCGCCAATATACGTTATTTCAGAACATAGTCTAAGTTTAATTAAAGTGTCTCTTATTGTCATTGTTTCTCCTTATTAGTCATTAATACTAATAAGGTACGCAATTTATTTCATTATTTTTTTAGAATAGATTTAATTGGTTCAAATGTTCGACGATGAATTGGAGTGACTCCTAATTTGCTAAGTCCTGCTAAATGTTTTTTAGTTCCATATCCATCATTATGATTGAAATCGTATCCTGGATATAATTCATTGTAAAAGTTCATGAGATGATCTCGGTAAACCTTAGCAACGATACTAGCAGCAGCAATACTAGCACTTTTAGAATCGCCTTTAATGAAACTTTCCTGCGGAATATCGCTATCAATCGTCATAGCATCAATCAATAATTGTTGTGGTTTCACGTCCAATGAATTAACAGCTTCTAACATAGCAATTCTTGATGCTTGATATATATTAACTTCATCAATTGTTTGATTATTTATCACAGATATACCAACTGAAACAGCTGTAGCTAATATTTCAACGTATAATGCTTCACGCATAGATGCAGATAATTTTTTCGAATCATTCACGTCAATTAGATTGAAATTATGAGGTAAAATAACTGCTGCACTAACAACTGGACCAGCTAACGGTCCTCTTCCAACCTCATCAATACCAGCGATGTAAGGAATACCATTCTGCCATAGGTCTCTTTCTATTACTAACCTACGATTAAATAATTCTTGGTGTTCAACTAGTTTTTTTTGTCTATTATTATATTGGATTAAAAGCTTAATAACTCCTTTGCGAGAGTCTTTAGCTATTTCTTGCATAAAATTATCCGATGGATTATTCAATAAATGTTCTTTTACTTGAGAAATTGTAAATTTGGTCACAACTATTCGCCACCCAATTGAGGGATTTCTAAGGTATAACGACCAAGTTTACCTTGTCTAATATCAAATATAATTCTCTCACTCGCACGATCATAATCTTCTTTGAAACCCATTTTTTTTGTTAAATCTAATAATAAATCAACATTACTTAACTGCATTTGTTCATCCGTTAATTTATATTTCTCTTGTAATGCCTTTGGATTTGTTTGTTTAAAATGTTCTAACCCGTATAATGCAATGTCATCTTTTGCATATAAAGAGTCTTTTATTGCTCCTGTTAAAGCAAGACGTTTACCGATTTCTTGATCTTCAAATTTGGGCCATAAAATACCTGGTGTATCTAAAAGAGACATTGATTTTCCGGCTTTTAACCATTGCTGTGCTTTTGTCACCCCAGGTCTATTTCCAGTTATGGCGACATTTTTACTTAACAAATGATTTAGTAACGTCGATTTTCCAACATTCGGAATTCCGATACACATTACCTTAACTCGTTGTTGGAGGATACCTTTACTTTCTCGTAACGCTATTTTATCTTTTAAAACAACGTTAATTTTTTTCTCGATAGCGTTAAGTTGTCCGTGTTGACTATCTACTGCAACTGCCGGAATTCCTTTGTTTTCATAGTACTGTAGCCAACGTGCAGTAACGTTCGGATCGGCCATATCTTTTTTTGTTAAAACCATAATATGAGGTTTTGTTGCAAGTAATTGCTCAAGTTGCGGATTTCTAGATGATTCAGGCAATCTTGCATCAACTAATTCAAGTACGATATCTACTAAGTTTAATTTTTCCTTTACTAATCTTAAGGCTTTTGCCATATGTCCTGGGAACCATTGGATTACTGTCATTTAAATTCTCCTTGTTAAGCCAAGTAAACTTTTAATTAACTTGCTTAATTCTTTATATTTAACTCTCTTAATCAGAATACCTTAATTTGTGCACAAAAAGAAGAGAGTTCCGCTATTTAGTTTCGCCCTCTTCAGTCTTTTATTAATTTGTTAACGATTTAATTGCCGCATCATAGGCAGGATCATTTTTTGAAATTTTTTTCTGAACTAATGTTTCAATTTTTAAAGCAGTATCTTTGTTAACTTCGCCCGTTTGAGTTAAAGTATTTTCTTTTTGTAACATTTTTACTGCATTAACCGTTGATGTACCAAAGTAACCATTATTTTTGTCTTTATAATAATTAAGTGCGCTTAAGTAAACTTGAATCGTTTTAACTTGAGGTGTAACGTCTTCATATTTATATGTTTTATCAGTATTAATTAGTGGTGAATAAGCATACGCAGGATAATCAGCTGAAATAGTAGGCTTAATCCCTTTTTTATTAATCCAAGAACCATCAGGTGTTAGCCATTTAGCAATGGTAACTTTTAATTCTGTTTTATCTGTAAAGGTATTGATTGTTTGGACGGTACCTTTTCCATAAGATGTTGACCCAATTAATTTATCATTACCAGATTGGTTAAGTGCGGCTGCTAAAATTTCAGAAGCACTTGCACTATCTTTATTAATGACAACAGCTGTTTTTTCTGTGACTTTAAATCCTGAGTCATATTTTTTACCAGCCTTATATACTTCAGGAGAACCCGTTTTGCCTTGTACCTGCATAATTGTTTGACCATCTTTTAAGAACATTGATCCAATCGCTAATGCTTGATCCATAAGGCCACCTGGATTATCACGAACATCAATGACAAACGATGTAGCGCCATCTTTTCTAAGTGACTTCACTGCAGATTTGACTTCGTTAGATGTATCCTCAGAAAATGTACTAATTTGAATATATCCTACTTTTTTATTCTTTTTCGAAATACTACTATAGACTGTTTTAACAGGAATATCATCTCGTTTTATTGAAACATTAAATGTTGATGAATCACGTTTAATAGTTAGTTTCACTATTGTTCCTTTTTTACCTCTAATTTTTGAAACAGCTTTTTCTAAACTGAGACCATAAATAGATTTACCATCTATTTTTTGGATAATATCATCTGTCTTCAAACCAGCCTTTTTAGCTGGTGTTCCTTTAATAGCTGAAACAATCTGAATATTTTTCTTGCTAATTTTGACTTCAGCACCGATTCCAACAAATTTACTAGAAATAGTTGAATTTAAATTAGTCGCATCTTCTTTACCTAAATAGGCCGTAAATTTATCTCCAGTAGAGTCGACCATACCATTGATAGCCCCATCGACTAATTTTTTCTTACTGATATTTTTATAATAAGAATTATTTAGTGCCGAATAAACAGACTCAATTTTGGCTAAATCTGAACTAGTCGTTTGTAATGACCCAACTAATGTATTAATTTGACTAATTGCAAAAAAATACATTGCAGCAGCTCCGACTATAAAAGATAAACAAATTGACCCTATTAAGGTCCAAAAATGACGACCAAATCTAAAACGTTTTTCTTTTTTATCTTTTTCCATAATTTAATTCCCCACTAATTCATTTTGTCTAAATATCGGGCCCAAGCGTCATCAAAAATTGTCATTGAAGGTAAATATCCTGCATTTAATTCAAGATAATTAGAAAGAAAGTCATACTTATCTGACAATTTAGGAAAACTTTGATCATAAAATGCATTATTTGCAAATTGGGACACCTCATCCGTACCGTGATCATTGCGTTCGGTCATTAAAAATTGATAAAATGTTTGTCTCATAAATTGATACCTCATTTAATTTAAAGGGATAGAAACATCGAATTTAAAAACATTCGTTTTTAAATCAATTTTGGTTGCACTAGCTTGTATACCATTCTCAATATCTAGTTTTTTTAAGTTAAGCATAATTGTTTGTTCTTTGCTATTAATCGTAATCCAATTTGGTAAATCATATGCATTTTTTACATAATCCATTATAAACTTTTTAGGAACTGGTAATGAACCTACAGCAACAGATTTTGCTTTTAACAAGATATTACCATCATCTGTTACAACTGGATCTGAATATAATGTGAATGAAATATTTTGTCCTAAAATTTTTGTTGTGCCCATTAATATAGCAGATTTATCTACTAAAAACCGATATTTAATTGATTGACCTTTTTGAATTGATTTTAAATAATAATTAATGGTTCCGTTAAGTTGTTCCTTGTTCATTTCCACGCTTAGTTCTGTTCTTTTTGTTGCTTTTGAAGTGGTTTGAGTTGTTAGTGTCTTTTGATCTTGGGATTGGTTCATAATACTAACGGAAAAATAAAGTAGTACGCCAATCAATAAAGAAAATAATATGATAAACGCAACTTTCCATGCGTTAAAAGTGGTTGATGTTTTTTCTGTTCTTTTCGGCATAATTCTCCTCATTATTTAAATAAATGATGTTCTTCCATTGATTTGAACAACAAATCAGTCATTTTTTTATAACCTTTTTTATTTGGATGAAAATGATCAGTTATAGAAATATAGTTATTTTTTTCATCTTTTTCTTGCAAGACACTTTCAAGATTAAAACTAGATAAATCAGATAAGTCTGAGCTACCCAAAGTCTTGGCTAATTTACTTGTTTTACCATAATATTGTCCTTCAGAAAGCTGTTTTTCAACACTAACAAAATAACTATTTTTATCATTTTTAACAACCTTGTTGGTTACGTTATTCCATGATTTAACAATCGTTTTCATACTACTCATTTCGGGGAAATAAACGTAAAATGGGTTATACACTCCTATAACGTAGATAGGCGCGCTATTATTATATTTTCTAATCTCTTTAAATAAATCATTTAAATTTTTTGTATAAGTCATTTTTTCAGTATCAATAGCTTTATTTAACTTATCAGTATCATTAGATAAAATGTTTTTTTGTATAACCTGTAATAGGTCATTCCCACCAACTGTTAATGTAATAACAGTGGCTTTTTTTAACGTTTTTTGCATTTTGGGTTGTTTCTTTAATCTGCTATAAATTTGATCACTTCGATCTCCTGATAAGCCAAAGTTAGAGGCAGTTACTTTCATATTTTTATCAGTATTTATTTTTTCTGTAATTAATGAAACGAATCCACCTTTATTCGTTTCATCTCCGACACCCTGCGTTAAAGAATCACCAAGGGATACTAGCTTAAGAGCTGTTTTTTTATGGGGCACTGTTATTAAAGAATGATTCGAAAAATGGCCGGTTGCAAACCACAGCCCACTAAATATAAGACCACTTAGTACTAAAATACTTAAAATAGTAATGGAAAAGCTTTTAAAAAATTTCAAAAAATCATTCCTTTATTTAATTAAAAAAACCGGACAAAAACAGCTGTTTTTGGACCAGTTTAAAAATAATTATTTAATATATTAGTCTTTATCTGTGTAGAACATCACTGCAAAAGCCCCTGGACCACCATGCGTCGCAATAATAGGTGCTGTCTGTCGAACTAGAATATCAACTTTTGGGACTGCTGTTTGTAATAAATCGCGAACTTCAAATGCCTTTTTTTCATTTCCAGCATGAGAAATACCTACTGCTTTAACATTAGGTGTACTTTTTAATTCTTCAACTAAATCTGCAATAAATCTGTTAACCGTCTTCATACCACGGCCTTTATTTTTAATTTTTAATTCGCCATCAATCATTTCCAAAATAATCTTCATATTTAAAACACTTGAAAGAACACCAGTTAATCTTGATATACGTCCACCTTTGACCAGATTATCCAGAGTCATAACGGCCATATTTAGAGTTGAATTCTTACGGATTTCAGAAATTTTTGTTAAAATATCATCCATTGATGCACCTGAATTTGCTAACTTAGCAGCTGCTAAGACTTGAAAAGCCATACCTCGATCAGTAGAACGAGTATCAACAACGGTTACATCGGATTGACTCATTTCTGCAGCTTGCTCTGCAGTATGAACTGTACCACTAATTTGGTCAGTCATGTTAAGTGAGAGAACTTGGCTACCATCTGCCCCAAGACTGTCAAACATTTCTACAAAAGTACCAATTGGTGGCTGACTTGTTTTAGGTAACGTTTTTGACGTTTCCATTTTAGTCTCAAATTCGTCATTTGTAATTGATTCACCTTCAACGTAAATAGTATCATCAATCATAACGCTTAGAGGTATAATGCTAATGTCATTTTCTTTTATTTCATTATCTGTTAATCCAACAGATGAATCCGTTATTATTTTAATTTTTTTCATGTTTCTTCATCCACACTTTCTTAACAAAAGTTTTTAATCATGATACAATAATGTCACTATAAACTTTTCTATTTATAATGTCTAGTATATCAGAATTACTGGTCTATTTCACATAGAAATTGATGACTGAGGTGTTTTTTTGGAACATAATTACAGTAGAAGGTATCTCATCTTAAATGAGGTATTAAACGCGGTAACTCATGGTATTGGTCTTGGGTTAAGTATAGCGGGATTGATTTTTTTACTTATTAAAGGTGCTCATAATGGTAGTGCATTAGAAATTACCTCGTATGCTATATATGGTTCATCTTTGGTACTGCTGTACTTAACTTCTACCCTATTTCATAGTTTAATATTTACACGAGCAAGAACTGTTTTTCAAATCTTCGATCATAGTAGTATCTATATTCTGATAGCAGGTACTTATACGCCTTATTGTCTTCTCTCTGTTGGTGGGGCATTAGGTTGGACACTATTCGGAATCATCTGGATGATGACCGTTTTAGGAATTATTTATAAATCAATTTGGTTGGGTCATTTTAAAACAATTTCAACCATCATTTATCTAATTATGGGCTGGCTTTGTTTGAGCGCAATGATGCCACTTTATAATAGCCTCGGTACAATTGGGTTCTGGCTACTTGTTTCTGGTGGCATTGCGTTCACAATCGGCGCTGGAATTTATAGTATAAACGGTGTTAAGTACTTACATGTCGTTTGGCATTTATTTGTGATGTTAGGTACAGGATTAATGTTTTTTTCTATTTTATTATATACTTAAAGTTAAAAAGCGAAGACACATCCGTATTGGATATGTCTTCGCTTTTTAATTATTTTTTATCATAAATTCTAAATTCATGATCATATACATTTTTTTTGTCAATCATTCCCGGAATCGTTTCAATTAATTTCCAATGAGTATAATCAATAGGAATCATCATCACATCACCATCAAACGTAGCGTTAATTTTTGTTTGATACAATCTATTAACTTTTACATACATTTCAGAAAATAATGTTGCGCCACCAATAACAAAAATATCTTCAGAATATGTTTCTAATAAATCATTCAACTCTGGTATTGAATGAACAATCTTTAGAGTATCTGTTTCAACTAAATCGTTTTTACTTGAAAGAACAATATTAATTCGATTTGGTAATAGTCCCGGAAAACTTTCAAATGTATTTCTGCCCATAACAACGACCTTATTAAGCGTTGTTTTCTTAAAAAATTTTAAATCATTTGGTAAGTACCAAGGTAGCTTACCCTTATATCCAATATGATGTTCACTGTCTTCAGCCCAAATAAAATTAATCATTATTGACTCTCCTTAAGTAAATATTAAACTGCAACAGGCGCTTTAATAGGTGGTGCAGGATTATAGTCTTCTATTTTAATATCCGTCATATCGTATTCAAAAATACTATTTTTATCAGGATTTAACCATAATTTTGGCATGGGTTGCACTTCACGAGAAAGTTGTTCCTTCACTTGTTCTATATGATTATTGTAAATATGGGCATCGCCTAATGTGTGAATGAATTCACCAACTTCAAGTCCAACCTCTTTAGCAATTAGATGAGTTAATAACGCATAACTTGCAATATTAAATGGTACACCTAAAAAGACATCGCCACTTCTTTGATATAATTGACAACTTAATTTACCATCAGCCACATAAAATTGAAATAACGTATGGCAAGGTGGTAATGCCACATTTGGTACATCTTCTGGGTTCCAAGCGGACACAATTAATCTTCTAGAATCAGGTGTTTTTTTGATTGCTTCAATAACATCTTTAATTTGGTCAATCGTATCACCTTGTCTAGTTTTCCAATTACGCCACTGACTACCATAAACGTCACCTAATTCACCAAACTTTTTTGCAAATTCATCGTCTTCAATAATTTTATCGCAAAAAAGGTTTTTCTGTACTTCATATTCTTTTTTAAAATCAGTCTCTAAAAGTGATCGATGTCCAAAATCAGTCATATCTGGACCCATATACTGAGAACTTTCAATGTAATTTTTAAAAGCCCATTCGTCCCAAATATGATTCTTATGTTTCAATAAATATTGGATATTAGTATCACCTTTTAAGAACCACAGTAACTCACTCTTAATTAAACCAAATGGTACTTTTTTAGTTGTTAGTAGTGGGAATCCTTGACTTAAGTCAAACCTCATTTGATAGCCAAAAAGACTTTTAGTTCCCGTTTTTGTACGATCAGATTTATCATTTCCGTTCATTAAAATATCACGTTCAAGTTGCAAATATGTTTCTTCCATACGAAAATTACCCCTTTTCTGCATATTTACCTAAATAGTCCCAACGATTCATCTTTTCTTCAATTTCATCATCTAAATTATCAATTGACACTTGTAGTTCACTTAATGCTACAAAATCATTGCCATTGATATTCGACATATCACTTTCAGCTTTTTCTTTCTTAGCTTCTAAATTATCAATTGTCTGTTCAATTGTTTCAAATTCTTTTTGTTCAGCATAAGTTAATTTAACTTTTAATTTATCGTCAGAAATGGTGTCGTGTTCGATAATTTTTTCTTTTTTTGATATTGATACGGCATCATCCAGTGATTCTTTAGCAAGGTACGATGTAAATAATCCAGTATAACGATTAATTTTAGCATCGCCTTCAAAAATAAGTAATTGATCTGCAACTTTATCTAAAAAATATCTATCATGTGAGACAGTTATAACTGCGCCATTAAAAGATTCTAAATAGTCTTCAAGTACTGTTAATGTTCCAATATCTAAATCATTTGTAGGTTCATCTAGTAATAAGACATTTGGTTGTTGCATAAGTAATTTCAAGAGATAGAGTCTTCTTTTTTCACCACCGGATAGCTGTCTAATTAATGTCCCATGCATCGATCTTGGAAAAAGAAACTGCTCTAAAAGTTGTGTTGTACTTATTCGTTCGCCATGTTTATTTTCGATATTTTCACCAATTTCATTTAGATAGTTAATCATTCGTTTATCGCCAGGTATGGGTTCAGTTTGTTGCTGGTAATAACCTAATTTAACCGTTTCGCCCATTAGTAATTCGCCAGAGTTAAGTGGTAATTTTCCAGCAATTGCATTTAGTAAACTAGATTTACCAGCACCATTTTTACCGGTAATCCCGATTCTATCGCTCGCCTGAATCAACTCACTAAAATGATCAATAATTTTATGATTTTCTAAGACTAAACTAGCTTCTTTTAGCTCAATAACCTTTTTACCAAGCCGCTGTTGGCCTAGTCCAATTGAAACATCTTGATCAATTTGTAATGAATTCATATTTTCTTTTAAATCGTTAAAACGGTTAATTCGTGCTTGTTGTTTTGTTGATCTAGCTTTTGCTCCAGTACGCATCCAAGCTAGTTCCTTTTTATATAGCTGTTGTTCTTTATGCTCAGCGGTAACTTCCTGGGCAACTCTTTCAGCCTTTTGAGCAACGAAATCTTGATAGTTACCTTCATACGAGTGTAATTTACCAAATGATAGTTCTAAAATCTGGTTGGCAATTTGATCTAAAAAATACCGATCATGAGTAACAACAATTAAAGCTCCTTTGTACGTTTTAAGGTAACTTTCTAGCCATTCAATAGAACTAAAGTCCAAATGGTTTGTTGGTTCATCAAGAATTAATAAGTCAGGAGCTTGTATGAGTACTTGAGCCAAGCCAACTCTTTTTTTCTGTCCACCAGATAAGGTTGAGACTTTTTGTGTTAAATCCGTTATTTGTAATTGCGTTAGAATTGTTTTAACGTCATTATCGGCATTCCATGCATCTTCACGATTCATACGATCTTCCGCATCTGAGTAACGTTGCTGTAATTTTTCATCTTCAGGATGTTCACTATAGGCTGTTAAAACAGCTTCATAATGACGAATTGTTTCAAAAATAGGTGAAGCTCCTTCAAAAGCGGCTTCCATAATTGTCATATCATCATTTAATTCTGGTATTTGTTTTAAATAACTCATACGATAGTTATTTGGTTTAATTAAATCTCCTGAATCAGCTGGGTCAAGGTCTGTTAATGCATTTAATAACGTTGTTTTCCCTGAACCGTTAGTTCCAATCAATCCGATTCTATCTTTTTCATTAACAATAAAATTTAAATCATCAAATAATGTTTTTTCGCCGTATGTTTTCTTTAAATGTTCTACCCTCAGTGTTTGCATGTAATCACTCTCTTATCTAATTGATTCTCTTTTATAATTTGTATTACTAAGCATGTTTTGTAAAAAAAGAGATTAAATGATATTTAATCTCTTTTTTTACGCTAATTTTAACATTAGTTGCTTAGCCACTTTTAATAATTGAGTTGATTCGTTTGGGACTTCTTCTAGTAAAATACGATTTTCCAATATGGATAAAATTTGGCCTAATTTTTCACCTGGTTGAATACCAACATCTTTTATTAACTGTCGTCCATTAATTGCCATGTCTTTTTTAGACTTAATTGGAAGTGCAGTATAAGCAACTGTCAGCATTTCTGCATCTAAATTACTATTAAATATTGCTGCAACTTCATTTGCAATTAATAATAATTCTAATCCAGTTTCATACATCAGTTCTCGATTAACGGAATCATGAATAATACCGTTAAGTGCTTTGATAACTATTTGAACGTGTGTAATTAACTCATTTGAACTTTTCCATGAGATTAGAAAATGATTAATATTAGTTTCTGTTATCTTTAGAACATGAATAATTAACGACCAAGCAGCTACTTCTGATGTAAGTTTAATTGATTGCATTTTTGACATATCAGTTAGTTCCGATAAATAATTATTAAATTCGGGACAATATTTTACTAAATCTGATTCAACAAAATGTCGAAGTCCAATTTGAGGATTTTTTCCCAACAGTAATTTAATAAATTCAATATGAATCCGTTCAATAGCAATCTTTTTCAATAGTGGTGCATGTTTATTTAATGCTTTCTTCGTTTCCATTTCGATTGTGAAATCTAATTGGCTTGCAAATCTAATTGCCCTCATCATTCGTAAAGCATCTTCATTAAAACGTTCATCAGCAGTGCCAACAGCTCTAATGATGTGATTTTCTAAATCTTGTAGTCCGTTGAACAAATCAATAATCCGTCCATCATGTGTCATTGCTAAGGCATTGATTGTAAAATCACGACGTTTTAAATCTTCTTCTAAAGAGCGTACAAATTCAACATGATCTGGACGTCTAAAATCTTGATAAGTTGATTCTGTTCGAAATGTGGTGATTTCATAACCTTCTCCATGATCTAAAACCATAACAGTCCCATGTTGAATACCTGTATCTACCGTCTTATTAAAAATTTCCTTAATTTCCTCAGGGTATGCACTAGTGGCAATATCAATATCATGGATTGGTAATCCTAAGATAGTATCCCTAACACTTCCTCCGACAAAATATGCTTCAAAACCAGCATTTTCAATGGCTTTAATCACTGGTTCAGCATTAATGAAATCATCCGCAAGATTGGAAACTATCATAATATATTTTCCAATCCAACTAGTAATTCTTTATATTGTCCAATTTTTTCAGTAGCTAATGCAACACCAGACATGAATGAAATACGGTCAAATGAGTCCTGACGAATAGTTAATGCTTCACCCTCGCCACCAAATAAGACTTGTTCATGAGCAACATAGCCTGGTAAACGGACACTATGAATTCTCATGCCTTCAAAGGCTGCACCTCTCGCACCTGGTAATGTTTCTCTTTCATCAGGGTTGCCTTGAATTTTAGGTTTACGAACTTCAGCAATTAATTTTGCGGTATTTAAGGCTGTACCACTTGGAGCATCCAATTTATTATCATGATGCATTTCAATAATTTCAACGTCAGGTAAATACTTAGCAGCTTGTTGCGCAAATTGCATTAATAAAACAGCTGAAATACCAAAATTAGGAGCAATCAATCCACCTAATTTTTCTGTTTTACATAATTGTTTAAGTTCAGCTATATTATTTTCCGATAAACCCGTAGTCCCAATAACTGGTGACATATGTTTCGAAATAGCAAATTTAGTATTTTCGAAAACAACACTTGGGACAGTAAAATCAATCCAAACATCGGAAACTACGTTTATTTCATCTAGCTTATTGAATATTGGGACATTCTCTGTCTTATAGTCAGTAATTTCATTTATATTTTTTTCTGTAGCTGTAGTACTATAGACTCCAACTAATTCAAATAATGGATTTTCTAAGATCATATTTGTTGTAGTGGCACCCATTCGTCCTTTAAATCCAGCAACCAAAACTTTAATCATAGTAATCCTCCTCATCTTTAATTAATACAATCTAGTTTAACAGATTTATACTAGATTTAAAATGATAGTCAGCAGACATTCATCGATAATATGGTATGATATTTATATTGAATTTATTTCAGGGGGTAGAACTAATCTTAAAAAATGAACGAATTAAAATAATCGATTTAGTAATGATTGCGTTAGGTTGTTGTTTTTATGCATTTGGATTAGCAACCGTTAATATAACAAACCATCTTGCTGAAGGTGGTATAACCGGAGTTACTTTAATTTTACGTTATTGGTTTCATATTGATCCTGCGTATTCAACAATTGCAATTAATGTTCCATTAATCCTTATTGGTTACCGTTTTTTAGGTAAACGATCATTAGTCTATACTATATATGGAACAATAATGTTATCTCTTTTCTTATGGATTTGGCAACGTGTTCCGATTCAAATTAATGTAAATGATGATTTGTTTTTAGCAGGTATCCTTGCTGGTGCTTTTGGTGGCCTTGGGTCAGGCTTAGTATATCGTTTTGGTGGTACTACTGGTGGAACTGATGTAGTGGCTCGAATTTTTGAAAAAACACGTGGTATTCAAATGGGTAAGACAATTCTTGCCCTTGATATTGCTGTTTTGGTCATATCACTTAGCTACTTAGATTTAAGGCATATGATGTATACCCTACTAAGCTCATATGTTTTCTCAAAAATTGTTAACTTCACTCTTGAAGGTAGTTATTCTGGACTTGGCATCTTAATAATTAGTGACCAATATCAAATTATAACTAATGAAATTTGGGATAAATTAGGCAGAGGTGTTAGTTACATCAATGGTGAGGGATCTTATTCTCGCCAAAATAAAAAAATGATTTATGTTGTTATCAACCGTAATGAACTTCATCAGTTGAAGGAAATATTACAAAACCAGGATTCAAATGCTTTTGTTTCAATTAGTAGTGTTAATGAAGTACTGGGACAAGGGTTTAGTTTTAATCGACAAAAAAAGAATAAAATCACTAATATCACTAATATCTTTAATAAATGATTGGTCTTGCGCACTGCGATTTTTGCAGTGCGCTTTATTAGTGTGATATAGTTAAAGTAACTTATTGTTTATTACTAAAGGAGGCAATTAAATGAATTATCCCTATCAAAAAGCTTTTAATTTATCATTAGAATCCAACTCTTTGTCCCCATCAACAATTTTAGAATATAACTACGATATTCATGATTTTTTTAACTATCTTCTAAATTTTAATGATGCATTCTCTAATTCAATAATGGTTGAAACTATCTTAGAATCAGACGTTCGTCAATATTTAACTATGCTTCAAGATAAAAGAAATATTAAAAATTCAACATATACTAAGGTTTTATCGCATCTGAATGGTTATTTTAAATATTTATTTACCCATCAGATAAATACTCATATTCCAACATTAATGTTAAAAGGGAAAAAAAATATCGCAAATTCTGTTATAACCTTCAATTGGTTAATAGACTTCGACTCTTATCTTTTAAATTCAGAAATTAGCTACTATTCTCGACTTGTTTTATTAATGACACGGCATTTCTTTAAAATTTCAGAAATCTTACAACCTGGTTTTTTCGTTAGCTTTAAACAATTAACATTTACGGAAACAGAGGAATTATTTTTGAAGCAATTCAATACCTATATTAAACAACTACAAATTTTACAAAACTCCAACGATTGCTTTTTAAAACTGCGTAAAAATGTTGAAGCACCTTTATTATCTTTACCTGGTCTACATAAATTTTTAAAGAAAGATTTACAATTTATTGCGCCAAATGTTTCACCACGTCTGCTGTACCAGTCAGCTATTTGTTTTTCTATTCTCACTAACAATACGATGACAGATTCAGAAATTATGATGACGTTAAGAATTGATCCAAATTCACTTTTATACTACCGTCATTTAATTATTGAACAAAAATTAATCATATAAACCTTAAAAGAGCAACAAAAAGGAGCTAGAAAAATTCTAGCTCCTTTTTGTTGCCCAAATATTTTTAAATTATGCTACTTTTCGCCATAACTTTATCTAACCAATAGTCTTAATAATTCGTGCTGGATTACCTGCGATTAAAACATTATCAGGTACATCTTTTGTTACCACACTACCAGCACCAACGACGACATTATTTCCAATCGTGACACCAGGTAAAACAATCACTGATCCACCAAACCAACAATCATCACCAATTGTAATTGGTGCATCATATTGCCATCCTTCACGACGTAAATTTTTGTCCATAGAATGATGATTAGGTGTATATAACTGACAATTAGGCCCAATGAAACAGTGTTCTCCAATTGTTATTTGTCCTGCACTTAAAATCTGTAAATTAGAATTAATAAATGTGCCTGACCCTATTTTTAACATTTCCGGCCATTCTATAGTTGAAATTGGAAAATATATTTCAGCAGATTTTTCCATATTAGGTAAAAATTCTTTAAGCATTTTATCTGCATCATTCGTATCATGAGCCGCCAATTTATTTATTTTATAAATAGTTTGTGCACTTGTTTTAACAGTTTTTTGAGCCCATTCTTCTTTAGAATATTGGTACCAATCGCCATCTATAATTTTCTCAGTAATACTTTTTTTACTCAATCGTTCAATTTCTTTTTCGTTTAAATCTTTCATGTCCCTACCCCCGATATATAATTTTAGATAATTAATCGCCATTTAAACAACATTACCTATCTAAAATTATATCCTTAATAGCAATTAAAAAGCAAAAAATAATAATATCATTTATAAATATACCATCATAAATTCTATAATCTCTTTTCAAAAATTAAATTTTGGTCATTTTGTTCTATAAAGTGATAATTATTAGTCTTAGCTACTTTCAAACTTTTTATATTATTCAAATCTAGTATTATTTTTAATTTTTTTAACTTATATTCCTTTATAGCTAGTTTCTCAAGTTCTGTTAAGGCCTTTGACATTATTCCGCGTCCTACATACGACTTGTCTAACCAATAACCAACCTCAGCAGTTCCCATATGTAAATCTATTCCATGTAAATCAATCATGCCAACGATATTCTTATTAATTTTTATAGCGAAAATTAATTTAGTTTCATCCTTAAAAGAGTCTCTTAAAAAAATTATTTCATCATTAATCGATTTCATAGCATTAACCCATGGAAGCCACTCACTTAATTCAAGACGATTACGACTAATTAAATTAAATATTTCAGTACTATCTTCTAATTTTGGTATCACTATCTGATTTGTAATCATTTTACTTCCCCTTCTTTAAGCAAATCTTACAAATTGCTAACAAAAAACGCTTATACCAAAAGAATGATATAAACGTTTTATTTTAATAATTTATATCATTTTGAATATCAATAATTTCTTGATCATCAGGTACTAAAGCTAAGTAATGTTTAATTGCGTCCTTTAACTCCTCTTGTCGTCCGTTCTCTCTAAAAATAAATATAACAGATCTTAAAAAGTCAACTTGATTAGTAAAATAAGGGTATGCTTCTAAATAATTTTCTTCAGCTTTATCATAATCTTCAAGTCTTTCATATGAAATAGCTAAATTCCAAAATATTTGAGGATCTACATCTCCGTCGCTCTTGATATCTTCTAGTAATTTAATATCTTCATCATCACGTTCTTGCTTAACTAATAAATTACTTAATTGTAATAATATGCCAGTATTATCTGGATTAATATCAATTGCTTTATTTAAATACTTTTCAGCTTGCTTCTCATCGTCCAATTTTAAGGCAACAGTCGCTGCCTGTTCATACAATGTATCATTTACCTCGTCAACCGCTAACCCTTCTTGATAGACAAGTAAAGCATCATTCAATCTATTCTCATCTGAAAGTGCTTGACCAAGAATTGGATATAAGGATGTATACGAAGGATCTTCTTCCTTCAAATCATAAAGAATATCAATTGCTTTTTGTTGATCATTTAATTGTAGATAGGTTAAACCCATCTGTAACTTAGTATCAGAGTCCATATTTTCTAAATGAATTTGTTCTAAATATGCCATTGCTTTTTCAAACTGCCCACTGTTTGCGTAACTAACACCTAATCTTTGTACTAAGTTAACCTGTGACAGTTCAGTCTGTCCTGATTTAATTAATTCAAGATAAAATCCGATTGCCTGACTAAATTGTTTTGTATTAAAATATAGTTCGCCTAAAGCAAATTGGATAACTTCTTCTTCAGGAGCCAACTTATATGCAGTTAATAATTTATTTTCACTAACTTCAAACATACCTTGTGTCTGATATAAATCGGCAGCAACCATAAGAGACTGAAGATAAGCTTCTGAATCTTCTTCAATTTCTGACAAATAGTTAAGTGCTTCATCAGATTTTCCTTCACTAATTGCAATATCTGCCAGGAATGTTTTTAAAGTATCTTCTTCTGGATATTTTTCTAATAATCTTTCATAAGTACGTTTAGATTGAGCTAAAAAACCTAAGCTATATAACTCTTCTGCTAAACTAAATAATGTTGCATCATTGTCTTTTCTTAATGCTCTGGCAAATTCTTTCATTGCCTCATCAATTTGTCCTTCGTCCAAGTAGTCTAGCATAATTTCTGAATGCGTCATTAAATAACTTCCCTTCATTATTAAATTAATATGGTTTAGTTTAATCTATCATACACACAATAGCTAGTAATCTCGTACATAACTATTGTCTATAAAATAAATTATAGATTGAAAAAGCTAGTACAAAATGAATTGTACTAGCTTTTTCTAAGTATTATTTAACAGAATCCTTTAAAGCTTTACCTGGTTTAAATGCAGGTACTTTACTTGCAGGGATTTGAATTTCTTCACCAGTTTGTGGGTTACGACCTTTACGAGCAGCGCGTTCACGTACTTCAAAGTTACCGAAACCGATTAATTGAACTTTTTCACCTGTAGCTAATGTGCTTTGGATTGAACCAAATACAGCATCAACTGCGACAGTAGCATCTTTTTTTGTCAATCCTGTTTCTTTTGCAACATTTTCGATTAATTGTGCTTTGTTTGCCATAATGTTTCACCTCCCCTAAAATGTGTCCGAATATTTAAAAATATTCAGCCATTATTATTTAAAATAAATAATAATAATAGAACCAGAGATTACTCTACTAATTCTTTATTTAAGATACCATACAAAACGTATTACATCAAGGTATTTAACTACTTTAGCAGAAAAAAAGATGGCATGGTAGCGTTTTATCAATTTGAATTATTTTCTTCTTCTTTCAATAACATGAATTGGTGTTCCTTCAAAATCAAACGATGTTCTAATTTGATTTTCTAAGAAACGTTCATATGAAAAATGCATCAAATCAGTATCATTAACAAATACAACGAATGTAGGTGGTTGTATTGCTACTTGTGTTGCATAGTAAATTCTTAAACGTTTTCCATTATCAGTTGGCGTTGGATTATGGGCTACTGCATCCATAATGACATCATTTAATACTGAAGATGTAATACGACGACTATGATTTTCATTTACGCGTTTAATTAATTCGGGTATCTTAGATAATCGTTGCTGTGTAATTGCAGACACAAAAATAATAGGAGCATAACTAAGATATGCAAATTCTTGACGTATATTAGCCTCAAAATCAGATAATGAATGATTATCTTTTTCAAGAGTATCCCATTTATTTACGACGATAATGATACCACGTCCTGCTTCATGGGCATACCCTGCAACTCTCTTATCTTGTTCCCGAATACCTTCTTCAGCATTTAACACAACTAAAACAACATCTGAACGATCAATAGCACGCATGGCACGTAGTACAGAATACTTTTCAGTATTTTCATATACTTTTCCGCGTTTTCTAATACCAGCTGTATCAATCATTGAGAACATATCGCCCTCTTCAGTATCAAAAGCTGTATCAATTGCATCACGTGTAGTCCCTTCAATAGGTGAAACAATAACACGATTTTCACCCAGGATTGCATTCACCAATGAAGACTTACCCACGTTAGGACGACCAATCAAACTAAACTTAATTCGACTGTCATCTTCATCAGGAATATTTTCAGGGAATTTCTTTGTAATCTCATCCAATAAGTCACCAACCCCAAGGCCATGACTACCAGAAACTGGAAATGGTTCTCCAAATCCTAATGAATAGAAATCAAAAATATCTTGTCTAGACTCGGGATTATCAACTTTATTAACCGCTAAAATAACTGGCTTATCAGAACGATATAAAATTTTAGCCACTTTCTCATCAGCATCCGTTACGCCTTCTTTTACACTTACAAGAAAAACAATAACATCAGCTTCATCGATTGCGATTTGTGCTTGTTCAGTGATTTGCGTCAAAAAGGGTTCATCACCGATATCGATACCACCAGTATCAATCAAGCTAAATTTTTGCGCTAACCACTCACTATGAGCATAAATACGATCTCGTGTAACACCAGGAGTATCCTCAACAATTGAAATTCTTTCCCCGGCTATTCTATTAAAAACTGTGGACTTTCCAACATTAGGACGTCCAACAATTGCTACAACAGGATTTGCCATAGATAGTACCTCACTCTCTAAATATCTTTTGTAATAAATAATAAAAACGACTGAACTACAGTTCAGTCGTTACTTAAAAATAATATTTTAATTATTTGTTAGTATCTGCATCTTCTAATGCTTTACCTAAAATATCACCAAGTGTGAAACCAGTACTTTCTTCTGGCATACCACTCATTGTTGATTTAGGAGCTTTAGCTTTTGGTGCAGCTTTTTTAACTGTTTTTTTCTTTTCAGGTTTTTCTTCTGTTGCTGGTTTTTCTTCGAGAGCTTTAATTGATAAAGCTAAACGATGTTCTGCTGGATGTACTTCAAGTACTTTAACTTGAACAGCTTGGCCAGTTTTTAAAACTTCGCCTGGTGTAGCAATATGTGTGTAAGAAATTTGTGAAATATGAACTAATCCTTCAATTCCAGGCATAACTTCAACAAATGCACCAAATGTCGTTAAACGTTTAACAGTACCATCTAAGACGTCATCTACATGGATATCATTTTCAACATTATCCCATGGTTGAGGTAATGTTTGTTTGATTGATAATGAAATACGATTCTTATCTAAATCGATTGCCAATACTTTAACTTTAACTTCTTCACCAACTGATAAGACATCTTCTGCCTTAGAAATACGGTTGTAAGAAATTTCTGAAATATGAACAAGTCCATCAATACCACCAAGATCAACAAATGCACCGAAGTTAGTTAAACGGGCAACTGTTCCTGTTACAACTTCACCAACTGTTAAAGTTTTAAGAGTTTCTACTTTTTGAGCATCTCTTTGAGCTTTAACAATTGCTTTATGTGATAAGATTAATCTATTTTCAGTTGGGTCAATTTCAATAATTTTGAAATCTAATGTTTGATGGTTATATTTTGATAAATCTTCAACAAAACGATCATCAATCATTGAAGCGGGTACGAATCCACGCACACCAGCATCAGCAACTAATCCACCTTTAACAACTTGTGTTACTGTAGCTTCGATTGTAGCATCATCATCAGCTAATTTTTGTAAGTCATTCCAAACTTCACGTTCAGCAATTCTTCTTTGTGATAGTAAGTAACTACCACCTTCTTTATCGCCACCGATACTTGAAATAACAACTAAATCCATAACGTCACCAATTTTGACAACGTCTTCTGTTTCTTCACCAGCTTTAAGTGCTAGTTCTTTAGCTGGTACAACACCTTCAACACCGGCGCCTTCAATACCAACAATGACTTGTTTAGCATCATCGATAGCTAAAACTTCACCTTTTATAACAGAACCAACCTTAACTTCACTTACACTATTTAATGCTTCTAGTAAATCATTATTTTCTTCAATATTACTCATGGACAATGTCCTCCTTAGCGAATAAACTCTATTTATTATTTTAGCTGAAATGAAGAGTAATTACTAGTGCTAATACTCATTTTTCACATTTTATTTTATTATTTGTTAATTATATCCATAATTTTCTGTACGACCCCATCAATATTCATTGAAGTCGTATCTACAAGTATAGCATCTTTTGCCTGAATAAGCGGAGAAATTTCACGTGTAGAATCTTTTCGATCTCGTTCGGCAATTTCAAACTCTAAAACATCAAGTGTTGTATTAATACCCTTAATTTGATTTTCCTTAAATCGGCGAAGAGCACGTTCTTTAACACTCGCAACTAAGAATATTTTAACTTCAGCATTTGGTAATACTGTCGTTCCGATATCACGACCATCCATAACAATTGATCCATCTTCGGCAATTTCTTGTTGTCTTTTAACTAATTCCTTGCGTACACCTTCTTGAGCAGCAACCGTTGAAACATTATTAGTTACCTCAGGTTGCCTAATTGCTTGTGTTATGTCTATATTGTTTATATAGACTAATTGTTCTGGATTTGCTGGTTTAAAAGAAATTATTGTATCTTTTAATAGACTAACTAACTTATCATCATTATCCAGCGCAACATTCTTTGCCATTGCTTCAAAAGTAATTGCTCGATACATTGCCCCAGTGTCGCAATAAACATAATTTAATTTTTTAGCAACTAATTTAGCGACAGTGCTTTTTCCTGCGGATGCCGGTCCGTCAATTGCAATTTGGATATTATTTTTCATCAAGTAATTCCTCCATAAAAATGGGATTGATTAGATATCAATCCCATATGTATATTATTTAACTCTTATTTTTTGTCCTGCACTAATAGAAGTAGTCAACCCTGGATTCATTTGTAGAAGTTGTTCTGTAGTTAACCCATTGTTTGCTGCAACACGATATATGCCTTGTCCTGCTTCGACAGTTACATATGACTTTGAAGATGCACTTGATGAACTATCAGAGCTGGTTGATTCACTAGACGCTGAGCTAGAGCTTGAATTAGTGCTAGAACTAGCTTTCTCTTTTGATTCAGAGCTAGCTTTTTCTTTTGATGCTTTTTCTTTCGATTCAGAACTAGCTTTTTCTTTTGATTCAGAGCTTTTCTTAGCACTTGAGCTAGAACTATCAGAATCATCAGTTTTGGTAACTATTTTTTTACTTACTGAACTCTCGCTTGTGGTTCTATCTTCTGGTTGGTATACTTTGTTACTTTCAACAATATAAAAAGCAATCGTTCCAATAATAATAGCTACAAAAACAACTAATAACCCCGTAGTTAATAATGAACTATTTTTACTTTTACGTCTATTCGCTGATCGAGAATAATTTCCATTATCGTCTCTATCGTCTTCGAATGATTTTTCCCAAGGCTTTTTTTCTGAATTATCTTTTTTATCACTCATTTTTCAATCCTCCTAAAAACAATTATCATTATTTTACCATAATAATCCAAATTATTCTCAAGATAATTTAAACAATCTTGAAATAATATTATCTGTTGATTGAATTAACTGCTTGTCATCATTTTTGATTATCTTTTTTTCTAATCCAATCTTTTGAAGTACATCCACATTAAATAACGCTGAGCAACAGAATTCATCATGTTCTATTAATTTCGATTCTCCAAAATGGTTTAAAATTTGTTGCTTTCGACAATTACTTGAATTAACAAACATTATCATATTTTGTAATCCAGTTTCTTTTTCAATTTTCCTTTGTCTAAAAAGGAACTGCACCTCTTCAACTGAGCTTTGTTTCTCATAGTAATAATCTAACAGTTTACCTTTTTCTTCTCCAAGACCAACTAATTCCTTATGTTTTTTAAAATACATCCTAATAAAATCATCATCTGGAATGGTTAAATCAATTAAGTTTCTTTGTAGAAACACATCATTTTCTTGAGAAAAAACAATTGCGATACTCTGCTGGCCATCTCGTCCAGATCGGCCAAATTCTTGTACGTAGCTTTCAAAATCAGCGGGCATATGATAATGGATAACGTATCTAATATCTTTCTTATTAATACCCATACCAAAAGCGCTTGTTGCACATATAACATCTATTTGATTTTCCATAAATTGTCTTTGTACCGTATACCTTGCCATATCATTCAAGTCAGCATGGTACGGTTCAGACCTTAATCCAGTGTTATTATTTATTAAATCTGAGACCTCATTTGCCTTTTTCTTGCTCGAGAAATAAACGATTCCAACACCCTTGATTTTATTCAATAAATTTAATAATTGCTTATTTTTATCAGATTCATCATGCACTTTTAAGACACTTAAAAAAATATTACTTCTATTAACCGATTTAATGATTTTATGAAAATCTCGACCTTCTGTTTTTAATTGTGTCATAATATCATTCTGAATATTTAGTGCAGCTGTGGCTGTCAACGCCAAAACGCAAGGTGTACCAAGTTTCACAATTGCATTATTCAAATCCAAATAATCAGGCCTAAAATCTGGTCCCCAAGTGGAGATACAATGTGCCTCATCTACAACAAATAGTGATACATCTATTTGTTTAAGGGCATTTATCACTTCAAATTGACTTAGCATTTCAGGAGATAAATAAACAAATTTATAAGATTGTATATTTTTTAACACATATTTTTTTTCAGAATAACTCAATATTGATGTTAATCCAATAGCTGTCCCATTACCACGAAAATTAAATTGACTAACTTGATCTTGAATTAAAGATAACAACGGTGAAACGATAACTGTCGTACCATTCATAAGATAGCCAGCTAACTGATAACACAATGATTTCCCAGTCCCTGTAGGTAGTACTGATAACGTGTCTTGACCAGATAAGATAGTTTCTATGGTTTCTTCTTGGCCTATCATAAATGAATCGAATCCAAAGTATTCCATCAATTTTTCTTTTAAATTAATTTTGGACATCTATTTTACTCCTATAAATTTGATACAAACGATAATCGAAAAAATTTATATCAGGTTTCTTATTTTGTATTATTTTAAAAGGTACTTGATCAATATCTCTCCCCATAATTTCAGATAAATCATTAACTATTTTTTTTGTTAAAAAAGTATCAAATGGAAATTTTTCACTAATCATTGCTAATTCAAGTAAATGTTCAAAAATTGTACTAGTCTTCAATCCTCTACTTTTAGCCACATCATTAACAGATAGGCCCATAGTAATTAATCTCATCGTTTCCTTTGCACTTTCAGAAATAATTCCTGTTTTTAGAATTGACTGAACTAATTCTTTGAACACACTTTGTTTTTGCTCCTCAATCCAACTAGCAAAAAAATTTATTGTATCTCTGTATATTAATTGAATCTCCATTTCTGATAGATTCAACTCATTTGCTAACTGTTTATTGGTCAATCCATTAAGATTATGACCAATTAATTTGTTCATAAATATTAAACTAGAATTTGTATCAATTTTTTGCACGAACAATCGTAATTCTAAATTAACTTGTTTTGTTAGTATTGTTTTGTCATTATTAGAAATCCATTTTTTGATATTAAATTTAGTTAATTCGGATGTTACGACAGGATAATAATGACGATTAACAAAGCTAAGTTCAGATACAACTTGTATAGCTAAAATACAAGTTTCTGACCATTCATTAAATTTATATTGATTTATTAATTTAGGGTGCTTAATTTGATATAAATCGCTTTTCGCTTTTTTTTGTCGAATTAAACCATTTTGCGTTAACCGAACTTGCCCATTAGATTCAGTGAGTAATTTATTTTGTTTCAACTTAGAAAGTATTTTTTGATATATTTCATTTGTAAATTGAGGATCAATACTAAAATAATCTAGCAAATCATAACGCATTCCCCAATATATATTGGAAACAGTATTCCGACCTGTAATAATGCTAAATATTACATTAGGTCGCCGATATTCGACATTAAACATTTGTAAGAGATAATCTTCAACCATAAAATACCATCCTTATAAAATAAAATGAGGAAGAATCACTTAAGAATTCTCCCTCATTAATTATACTATAGTTGTTTATATTTTTTATTATTTAACTGAACCCAACCATACATTCTCTGATATAAAAGACTAAATAACCCAACGACCAGAATTCCTTTTATAATATTAAAAGGAACAATACCAACAATAACGTACTTGGATACTGACATTCCGATATTCATACCGATAACATTCAAGTACACTGGTAGAATTACAAAATAATTTGCAATAGATAATACAGCAGTTAGTACAAAGGTACTCACTAAAACTGCCAAAATACTCTTTCCAAGTGTTGGCTTAAGGTTTCCTTTACCTTTGAGAAGATAATATGCTGGAAATGATACCGCCATTGATGCTAAGAAATTACTTCCAACACCTATCAAGCTGGCAATATCTGTTCCAGTTGAAACTAGATACAGCAATGAACGAACGACGGCAACCATCACACCGCTCATTGGTCCCAAAATAAAAAATCCAATTAAAATTGGTAAATCACTAAAATCAATTTTTAAATACGGAAAAATTACTGGGAAAGATAAAAACATTAATACGTATGAGATTGCAGCTAAGAACGCTGTAATCACAACTTTATAAACTGGTGACCGATTCATACTAGAAAACCTCCTGGAAGGCCATCTTCAATGAAGAACCTTTCAAGTAAATAAAAATGAACGCCATTAATCACTAAAGATTAACAGAGTTCATTTGAAATTACTTACTCAAATAAGCCCTATCTTCTTTATCCAGACTTTAACTGTCGGTACTGGAATTACACCAGTCCAGCCACATATACAATGTGGGTCGCGGACTATAACCGCCGGTCGGGAATTACACCCTGCCCCTGAAGACGAACCAAATATTTTATTACGCTACAAAATATAACATAGGATAAAATAAGTTACAATTATTTACGCTCGGCGATACTTTTCAATGCATGAACTTCTTCTTCAGATAACTCACGGTATTGACTCGAAGTTAATCCATATAAATCTAAGAATCCATAAGTTTCACGTTTTAATTTTTCCACTGGATGTCCGACCTCTGCCAACATATTTTTAACTTGATGATTTCGGCCTTCATGAATTGTTAATGAAACAATTGCTTTTTGCTTATTTTTATCTGCTGAAATAATTTTTGAATGAGCAGGAGCCGTTTTCTTACCATCAATTACAATTCCTTGACGTAACGTTTTTAAATCATCATTAGATGGAATACCATTCACTTTAGCGACGTAAGTTTTGTCAATCTTATACTTTGGATGAGTCATTTTGTTGGCTAACTCACCATCATTTGTCATTAATAATAATCCAGAAGTATCATAATCTAATCGACCGACTGGATAAATTCTTTCCCTTACACCTGGAAAATAATCCGTAACAACCTTACGATCTTTATTATCCTTAACAGCCGAAATAACTCCTCTTGGTTTGTAGAATAAATAATAGACTAATGGTTCTTCATTTAAACGAATACCATCAACTTCAATTTTATCTTCACTTGTGACCTTAATACCCAACTCACTTGCAACCTTACCATTCACCTTAACATGACCTTCTGAAATCATTTTTTCGGATTGTCTTCGTGACGCAACACCTGATTGCGCCATAACTTTTTGTAATCTTTCTGCCTCTGCCATATTATTCCTCATTTTCTTGTAATTTTTCGTTAAAATTATTTAAAAAAAGTTTACCTATTTCTCCATCAAAATCTTGATTTTCACTAATCACTGGAAGTTCTTTTAGTTCAGTTAATCCAAAATAATTTAAAAATTGCGTCGTTGTTACATATATAATAGGTCTTCCTGGTACATCAAGACGTCCATTTTCACGAATTAGATCTAAAGCAATCAATTTTTGCAGTGATCCTGAACTTTGAACTCCTCGGATATCATCAATTACAAGTCGTGTCACTGGTTGTTTATAAGCAATGATAGCTAGCGTTTCCAGTGCTGCATTAGAAAGTCTTCTTGAATTAGGATTTTCAAAATAATCTTTAATTAAATCTGCTAATTTCTCTTTTGTTACTAATTGATAACAATCATTATATTGAATTAGCTCCAAGCTAGAATTTATATCATTTTTATACTTTAATGATAATTTTTCAAGTTGTTCTTTAACTGCTGATTTCAATAATCCAGTTAATCTAGATAATTCTGCTAGAGATATTCCTTGATCCCCACTCACAAATAAAAGTCCTTCAATATTTGCTAAATGACTCACCTTCGTACCTCCTTAATACAATAATCTATGGTTCAATTTTTAAAATCTGAATCATTTCATGGCTATTTGCTTGTTTCAATTTAATTTGGTTTAATTTTGAAAGTTCTAATATTGCCAGAAAAGTAACAACAATTTCATCAACCGTTGTTGTTATTTCAAAAAAATCACTAAATATTAAACTCTTATTTGAATTTAGAATGATTTTTTTTATTTCTGATATTTTATCAGAGAGTGATGCTAGTTGCACATTAATTTTTTTCTCAATTGGTTGATGATTTATTTGCTTTATTAAAACTCTTTTAAAAGCATTCTCAAGTGTTTCTAAATCCAGGCCAGGTATATCAAGTTGAGGTTTATCAAATCTATTTTTAGGAATACTACTTTGTTCCTTAGAAAAATAATTCGCACGTTTATTTTCCCTGACGCTCAACTCTCCAGCCGCCTCTTTAAAAATTTGATATTCAATTAATTGTTCGACTAGACTTGCCCTTGGATCAGTTTGAGTTTCCTCTACATTGGAAAATTCTGCCGGTAATAACATTTGACTCTTAATTTTCATCAACGTTGAAGCCATCACTAAATATTGACCAATCACATCTAATGACATATTCGTAGTATCTTTAATAATAGTTAAATATTGCTCTGTTATTTCTGAAATTTGAATATCATAAATATCCATCTCAGAATCTTTGATTAAATGCAGTAACAAATCAAGTGGTCCTTCAAAAGAGGTTAATTTTAATGTTACCTGACTAATAGATTTAAATTTTTGACTCATTTTTTTGCATTTCCCATTTTTCAATTAATTTTGTAGTATCAATTGTACCCATGATTTTTTTATCAGGATATAGCGATAATACAGCGTTCAGAATCAAAAAACTAACTTTTTTATGTCTTTCATCTGGACTCAATGATATTGCCCGAACTACGACAACGTTGCCATCATTTTCAATACCAACTATACCAGTAAAATTACCTGCCTCATTTTTCCAAAGATACAAATCTCGATTTTCTGTATCTTGATAACCTTTAATTGCTAAATTAATTCTAGTAACATCCTTCAAGTCAGGTATAAATGACAACAAGCCCATCGCAATTTTTTCATAATCATTCTTATACTTAATAAGCATTATTGTTCTCCTCTACACGCACGGCATTCATGAGACAATTCATATATTTAAAAATAACTAATATACTTGTTTGTTACCGATATATTAATTTAACGTTGAACTAATAAATTATATTTTCAAATAATTTTATTTATTATCTCTTACCTACTAAAATAGTTTTCTATTAATCATCTGTTTCGTTAATTAATTCATCATTATTAGTTTCAAATTCCTCAGGCATTTTTATTAAAATAAGATTACCATCTTCTTGTTTAACATAACGCTCTTTTAGCAGATGTCCAACAGCTCTCTTAAATTGACCTTTGCTGATACCAAAATATTCTTTAATGTCTTCTGGATTACTTTTATCAGTAAAAGGTAATGTTTTTTCATCATTATGACTTAATGCAGCAATCAACATTGCTGCATCATCACTAATTGCTTCATAGGCACGTGGTTTGATAGATAGATTAATTGTACCGTCAGTTCTAATTCCAATTACACGTCCTTCTAATACTTGACCTAATCTAGGTTCATTAAATCTTTCAGATGGATGGATAAATCCAAGATAATCATCATCAGTAATTACAAAAGTTCCAATCATTTTTAAGCGAATAACTGTAAATTTCATATTTTTATTTTTTAATGAGTCATCAGGTTTCTTAGCAATTGATCGAAACATTTCTTCGTCCGCAACATCACCCCAAATACGATCTTTGGCATCAATTTTAAGTCCAACCATTAATCGATCACCAGCTTTTGGCCAAAGTGATTTCATTTCTGGTAAATCATCTAGTGAAACTGCTACATCTTTGTCTGGTAAACCAATGTCAACGAAGACACCTAAATCTCTTCTAACTTTTACAACGTCTCCGAATGCATATTGATCAATGCCAGCTCTAGGAATTATTGTTGATAAACTCAAATCATGATCTTCGTTCTCATACACAAAGCCTGTAACCATCGAACCGTTCGCTAATTGACTGTTTTTTTCATCTTTCAATAAATGCATTGTTATACTATCTTTTTGTACTAAAAATTCTGTATCATTCTCATCAGTTACCATTGCGGTAACAACTTGTCCCATTATTGAACTCATTTATTTCTCCCATTCAAAAAAATATTATTTTATATTTCTTTATTCATATTTTAAAATTACATACTCACATTTTACCTGATATTAGGCTTAATAGCCAATTGAATAGAAATATTGTGTAATAAAAAAGGGGCTGTGACATAAGTCTCTTCAATATGATATTAAACAAGTCTCCCGAAATCTTTTTTGATTTCGGGAGACTTGTTTCTTTTTACTACTTTTTAATATATTATCTAATTAGAAAAATAAAAAGGAACACTGGCCTTCGACCCCCAATGCTCCTTAATTTAATCCTCGAAAGGACTTAAAAATGCAAAATTATTATAACATAAATCAGACTTGTTTAGCCATCTCAACTGACTATATACCAGAAAAGAATAACACTGCGTGTTATATCAATACGCTAATCGAAAAATTAGAAATAAAAGAACCTTATCTTTTTGGTCGCCCCCGTGAATATAATCTTTCAGCTTTATTGAAGTTATATCTTTTTGCTATAACTCGAGGTGTTTTTAGTAGTCGTCGGGTCGCCTTACTAGCACAAGAAAATTTATCGGCACGTTGGTTAACACAAGAGCAAATGCCATCTTACCGAACTATTGTCCGATTTAGAACGTCGAATGAATTAACTGATTTAATTGATCGCAGTTTAGATACCTTAGTCGAATATTTACGACAACAAAATATGATTAGTGATGCCATCTTTATTGATGGTACTAAGGTTTTGGCTAATGCTAATAAATATAGTTTTATTTGGAAAAAGAATACAATACGTTTTGATCAAATGAATCGCGAAGCGATTTTAGAGCTACTAGTTGAATTAAAAACAGCGCATGCTGCTTGTAAAGTCCCAGAAGGCTCCAATCTAACACTAGAAATGATTGAAGAAGTTATCGATCGACTTGATCAGAAATTAGTAGCATTAGACCAGGAAGTTTCAAGAACTAAGAAGATAAGTCCCAATCCAGCTAAAAGAATTCGAAGAACCCTAAAATCTAAGAAGAATCAATTAACTAAACGCCAACATAAATTAAGTGAACATGAAGCACAAATGAAAATATACGGTACTCGAAATAGCTATTCTAAAACTGATCATGATGCAACTTTTATGCGTATTAAAGAAGATCCAATGTTAAATGGTCAACTTAAGCCAGCTTATAACTTACAAATTGCGACCAGTAACCAATTTATTTTGGGCTACCAATTATTTCAAAATCCAACAGATACTAGAACACTTCAACCGTTTCTTAAAACGTTAAGTACTCATAATAAATTAGATAAATACATTGTTGCCGATGCCGGATATGGATCAGAATCAAACTATCGTTTCATTGAAGATGAATTACCAAATCAAACTGCTATAATTCCTTACGGTACCATGATTAGAGAACAAAGCAAAAAATGGCGAACTGATGATAGAAAAGTTATGAACTGGGATTATCATGAAAATAATGATTACTATATTGATCCGCACGGCGTGCGATTTAACTTTAAAGCGTATCGGAAAAGAACCGATAAATATGGAATAGTTCGTGAATTTAAAGAATATCAAGCAGAGTTACTAGATGAGAATCAGATAATTATTCCTGCGGCTAAAACACTTAGAGGTGCACGTCGTAAGATTCAAGTTAACGGATCTTGGGAATATTTTAAGGCACAACAATGTGAACGACTTTCTGAACCAGAAACGGGTCAAATTTACGCGCACCGTAAAATTGATGTAGAATCCGTTTTTGGTCGAATGAAGGCCTCTTTGCCGTTCAATCAATTTCTATTGCGAGGGATTGAGAAGGTTAAAAAGGAAGCAGGTTTGATAGTAATGGCATTAAATATCCAAAAATTAGCCAGTTTAGGAGGTAAATAATACTTCTGTTTTCTATATTTTTTTAAATAAAAAGAAATAAGGCTCCAGAAATCAAAAAATGATTTCCGGAGCCTTATTTTGAACTTTATTGAAGGGACTTATGTCACAGCCCCTTTTCCAATTTTAAAATATTCAAGTAAGGATTGATACAACCTGATCAATATTATCTTAATTAGTCAATTATATTCATGATTAACCCAATAACATTTTTCGTCACCAATGTCTTACCGATATACTAACTTAGGTTCATCATGTACTTGAACCTTAATATAATTAGTCTACTAATTGAACTTTCAAACTGTTTGTTGTTCCTTTTTCACCAACTGGAAGACCAGCAGTGATTAAGATAAGGTCACCTTTTTTAGCGAAACCTAATTCTTTAGCTTTTTCAGTTGCTAAACTAAACAATGCATCTGTTGATGCTGGTTTTTCAGCAATGATTGGGTGAACACCCCAGTTAACTGATAAACCATGACGAGTTTGTTCGTCAAAAGTAATAGCTAAAATATCTGAGTCAGGACGGTATTTAGAAATCATACGTGCTGTTTGACCAGATTTTGTAGCAGCGATGATAGTTTTAATACCTAAGCTATCAGCTGTTTCAGCAACAGCACGACCAATAGTTTCAGTAACATCATTTTTGTCAAATTCATTTAATGCAAATGAGCTATGTGCACGCAATGCATTTTCAGATTTTTCATCAATACGAGCCATTGTTGCAACTGATTCTACAGGGTAGTCACCATTAGCACTTTCACCTGAAAGCATTGTTGCATCTGTTCCATCAAATACGGCATTAGCAACATCAGATGCTTCAGCACGTGTAGGACGTGGGTTTTCTTGCATTGAATCAAGCATTTGAGTAGCAGTAATAACTGGTTTGCCCAAAGCGTTACATTTTTTGATTAAGTCTTTTTGAACTAAAGGAACATTTTCAGCAGGAATTTCAACACCCATATCGCCACGGGCAATCATTAATCCTTCAGAAACTTCCATAATAGCATCAATATTATCGATACCTTCTTGTGATTCAATCTTAGGGAAGATTTGAACATGTTCCATTCCTTTTTCTTCAAGTAAAGCGCGGATATCTAAAACATCAGCTGGTTTACGTACAAAACTTGCAGCAATGAAATCAATGTTTTGATCTAAACCAAAACGAATATCGTCTGAATCTTTTTCAGTAATACCAGGTAAGTTAATTGATACACCAGGAGCGTTAACACCTTTACGTGAACCTAAACGACCAGAATTCATAACAGTTGTTACTAATTCGTTAGCAGCTGTATCAATTTCATCAATTCTCATATCGATAAGACCATCATCAAACAATACGTGGCCTCCAACATGAACATCTTCAATTAAACCTGGGTAAGTAACAGCAATCTTTTCTTTTGTTCCTTCAAGTGAATCATCCATTGAAATACGAACAATATCATTAATTTCAAAGTTGATTTTACCTTCTTTTTGAACAGTAGTACGGATTTCTGCACCTTTAGTATCAAGCATGATACCAACCATTTTACCAGTAATTTTTTCTGCTTCATGAACTAATGTCATACGACCTAAATGTTCTTCATGGTCACCATGAGAAAAGTTGAAACGGAAAACATTAGCACCGGCTTCGATTAATTTAACAATTGTATCAAGATCTGAACTGGCTGGACCAAGTGTACTTACGATTTTAGTTTTTTTCATTAGATTATGATCTCCTCTTAGTTTACTTATTATTTATAAATAACAATAACAGTATTATATTATTTTGGTGTTGAAAGTCGTGTATTTAAGTCTAAAAGACTCAAATCTGTATGATGTTTATGTTCTTCAAGCGTTGCAACAATATCTTCAGCAACTAATTTGTTGTCTTTAATACCAATTGCTAATCCGCCTTTACCTTCCATAAGAAGTTGAACAGCATAATCACCAAAACGACTTGCTAAGACACGATCTTTGGCAGTTGGTACGCCACCACGTTGTGTATGGCCTAAAATAGTCACACGTGTTTCAAAATTACCATATGTGTCTAATTCAGCAGCAAATTCACTAGCTCCCATAACACCTTCAGCTAATACGATAATTCCTGAATCTTTACCATGTTCACGGTTACTGTTGAGCTTGTCTGCAATTTCTTGCATGTTATATCCTTTTTCAGGAATAACAATAACATCAGCACCACCAGCAATACCGGACCATAAAGCAATATCTCCAGCATTTCTACCCATTACTTCAACGATAAACGTACGTTGATGTGAACGAGCAGTATCGCGAATACGATCAATTGCATCAAGAGCTGTGTTAACAGCTGTATCAAATCCAACTGTGAAATCTGTATCAGGAATATCATTATCGATTGTTCCTGGAATACCAACAGCGTTAAATCCACGTTTTGTGAGTGCTAAAGCACCATGGTATGAACCATCCCCACCGATAACAACTAAAGCATCGATACCGAACTTTTTAAGTTGTTCGATACCTTTTAATTGTCCTTCAGCAGTTGCAAATTCAGGATAACGGGCTGAATATAACATTGTTCCACCGCGTTGAATAACATCATCAACGTCAGCATATTCAATTTTATGAATATCGCCAGCAACTAAACCAGCAAAACCATAATTAATACCGTATGCTTCTAATCCTTCACCAATTACACGACGTGCAACAGCACGAACTGAAGCGTTCATACCTGGCGCATCTCCACCACTTGTTAAAATACCAATGCGTTTCATTTCTTCACCTCAATAAGTAATTTAAGTACATATTTCACTCACTATATTAACACTTTTCAGAAAAGTTGTCTTGTTAAATGTGAAAATATTTTCAGTATTTTCAAGAATAAATTACTTAATGACGACATTTTCAGAACCTAATATTTTTGTAAGCGCTGTATGTGTTTCTTTGTCGTTCCTTAACCAATAAGTTCTATCTAAACTAATTTTACGATTGTCTTTTTCATAGTACAAAATAACCGGTGTTTGACCTAACCTTATTTTCATGGTTTGCATTAATTTTTCTATTTTTTCATTTGTTGTTTCTTTAGTAATCTTCAAAAACCATTTTTTTTGAGTTATTCGTTTAAAATAATCATCTGCTAATTCTATTTTTTTAACAATAATTTGTAATCCTCTATTTGTTTCAACATCCCCCGAAACGACAACGACCTTATTTTTTTCAAGTAAAGATTCTTTCTGTCGAAATAAATCAGGAAATATTGTCAAATCAATCTCACTTGTTTCATCCGAACCATTTACAAAGGCCATTTGTTGACCCTTCTTTGTTCGAATAACTTTTACTCTCGTAAGATTAACTAAAATGGTTACATGTGTCTTATCAGATATTTCCGATATTTTTTTAAAATCGCTTTGATTTAGCTGTTTCCGATACTTCTCAACCGGATGTCCCGAAAGATACGCACCTAAATATTGTGATTCTTTTTCTAATCGAACCATTAATGGAAAGTTTGATTGTCTTGCTATCTTAGGTGTTAATAATTCAAATAAATTAGTATTATTTCCACTTAAATCAATACTACTAATTAATTCTGGTAGAGCACTAATCAACTCAGCACGATTATATTCAAATTGATCAAAACACCCAGAATATATTAAAGCTGAAATATTTTCCTCATTTAAATATTTTTTATCTATCCGATGCAGGAAGGATTGGAAATCTGTGAACAATTCTTTTTTCCGTAATGTAATGATATGTTCAATAAAGTCTTTTCTAAGTCCTTTAATACTATTTAATCCAAATAAAACAATATTTTGTCTTAAACTAAAACCTACCTCGCTCATATTAATATCAGGTAATTTAATTATTACATGATATTGCTTTGCTTCCACTAAGTATTCTTTTATTTTTTGCGGATTATTACCAACGGAATTTAAAATAGCTTCAAAAAATGCAGCTGGAAAATTAGCTTTAATATAGGCTAATTGAAAAGCAATTTTACTATAGGCAACGGCATGTGAACGATTAAATCCATAATTAGCAAACTGCTCAATATAACTATAAACTGTTTTAGCTACATCTTCTTGAATTCCATTATCATATGCCCCATTGATAAACTGAGTACGCATTTCATCAATAGTCTTTTTTTTCTTTTTACTCATTGCTCGGCGTAGTAAATCAGCTTCACCAAGTGTAAAATTACCCATCTTTGATGCGACCTGCATAACCTGCTCCTGATAAACTAATACACCATAGGTTGACTCAAGAATTTGTTTTAAACTATTGTCCGGAAATGTTATTTTTTCAAGATGATGTTTTCGTGCAATAAATGTATCTATATTTTCCATCGGACCCGGCCGATATAACGCATTTACAGCTGCGATATCTTCAAAAGATGTTGGTTGTAATTTTTTTAAAACATTTTTGATACCATTAGATTCAAATTGGAAAACACCGGATGTATCACCTAATCTAAAAAGAGCTAATGTTTTTTCATCTTCTAAATTAATGAATGCTGGATTGAAGTCTGCTTGATAATTCTTTTTAACCTGTGTTACAGCTTGATCTAAAATATTTAAATTACGTAGACCTAAAATATCGATTTTTAATAAACCAACATTTTCAACTATATCTTTAGAATACTGCGTTAAAAGAATATCCTCACTTCCATTTTGTAACGGAACCACTTCTCGTAAATCAATTTGGCTCAATACGACCCCTGCTGCATGCGTAGAGTAGTGTCTTGGAATCCCTTCGATATGCTGCGCAATTGTAAAAATATTTTTATTTTTGGAACTATCATTAACTAAATTACGTAATTTTTGTGATTGTGCTAGCGCCTCTGTCAACGTAATTTTCAAAACATTTGGAATTGAATCACTCCACCCTTTCATTTCAAAAGGTGATACACCAAATACTCGACCAACATCCCTCAAAGCCTGTTTTGCTGCCATTGTGCCAAATGTAATAATTTGAGCCATGTGATAATGTCCATATTTTTGATGTAAATAATTAAGGATTAGTCCACGTTTATCATCTGGAATATCTAAATCAATATCCGGCATCTGAACACGTTTTGAATTCAAAAAACGTTCAAACAATAAATTATATTTAATTGGATCAACATCCGTAATCGTTAAAACGTAGGCTGTGATCGATCCAGCAGATGACCCTCGTCCTGGGCCAGTTATAATATTTTGCGAATGAGCATAGTTCATAATATCCCAAACGATTAAAAAGTAATCTTCAAATCCCATTTGTTGAATAACGTTTAACTCAAGTTCTAATCTTTGTTTATATTCCTTAGGTACACCATTTGGAAACCGCTCATTTAATCCAGTATTACACATACTTCTCAAATAACTATGTGCTGTTTCATTATTAGGTAATGGATACTCAGGTAGTTTGGGTTGTGAGAATGTTAATTCCAGAGACGTTTCATCTGCTAAATTTTGGGTTTCTTGAATTGCATCTGCCATTAGCAATTCTTGATATTGCTCCGTTATCTCTTTTGGATTTCTTAATGCATATTCTCCCTGAATTTGTTCATCAACTTTATTAATTAAAATCGTTTCACCAGTACTAATTGCCTTTAACACATCAATATCAAACTGATTTTCAGCATCCAAATAAGCTACTTCATCTAGCGCAATTACACGAATATCAAAATTTTGAGCTAAAGATTTAATTGATTGTGCCGTAATTTTATCCATTAAGTGAGATAGGCCAACTCGAATATTTTCTGAACCTATTAAGCTTTGATATTTGGCTAATAATTCTTTTGCATCGGATATTTGACTTTGTTCAATTAAATAACTAAATTCACTTTTTTCACTAGGTGATAATATAAATAAACCGTCTAAATAGTTAGTTAAACTACTAAAGTTTAACTTATCATCATTTAAGGTCATTTTTAAGGTCGATAATTGCATTAAATTTTGATAACCTTGTTTATCTTTTGCAATAAAGGTCAATTCATATTCATGGTTTGTTTCGATTAAACCGGAGATATCTAACGTTAGTCCGATAATTGGCTTAATTTCAGCTTTTTGACAGGCATTATAAAAATCAATTGCACCATACAATGTATTATTATCTGTTAAGGCAATTGCTTTATAGCCTTTACTTTTAGCACTTTGAACAAGATCATTAATTTTAGTGGTGCTTTGTAATAAGCTGAATGAACTTTTAACTTTTAACGGAACAAACATTTTATCCCCCTTTTCACGTATCTATTAATGTTATTATACAAAACTTTTTAACAATACCCAATAGACACTAAAAAGCTTTTGCAAAAATAATTATTTGTGCTAAAATTAGCTTTGAATGTGAGGTGCTGTTCTATGATGAAACAATTAACAATTCTCTTTTGGGGCTTCATTTTTGGTGAAGTAATTGGTTATATCGTAAGCTCACTAACTGGTACATTGTTTGCACCAGTTTTGTTAATCGGTATTATTTTTGCAGTTACCGGCTTAATTGTCGTAAATTGCCTCTACGCCATTCTCAAAGATCCTAAATCAGATAAATAAAAAAAGATAAACTAATTAGTTTATCTTTTTTTTGGCTTTATAAGACTATAAGGAAAAATTTGAGAAAGAAAGGTCTCAATATGTCCTCTAGTTTAACTCATCCACACTATTTAATAATACCTATTTTGTTTCTTCAGATACTAATTTTATAATTTCTAGAACAACATCCGTTGCTTTTTCCATTGTTTCAACTGAAACAAATTCAAATCGCGCATGCATATTTTCTGCTCCAGCAAATATATTTGGTGTTGGTAATCCCATGAATGAGATTTTTGAACCATCTGTCCCACCACGTACTGGATAGATATCCGGTTTAATTGCTAAATTTTCCATAGCTTCTTTAGCAACAGTCACAACAGTCATATCCTTCTCGATTACTTCACGCATATTGTAATATTGATCTACCATATCAATTGTCACACGTTCAGAATCAAAATCAGCATTCATTTTATCAGCAATACCCATCATATACTTTTTGCGATCTTCGAATTTTTGGCGATCATGATCACGAATAATATATACCATTTTTGCTTCATCAACTGTACCTTCTACTGAAATTAAATGGTAAAAACCTTCGCGGCCTTCAGTTTTTTCAGGTACTTCATCTTGTGGTAATAATGAGTCAAATTGATTTGCTAACTTACTTGCATTAATTAAAACACCTTTAGCAGTTGCAGGATGAACTTCCTTACCTTGAATTGAAACGACTGCTTGAGCAGCATTAAATGTTTCATATTCTAATTCACCTAATGGTCCACCATCAACAGTGTAAGCTAAATCAGCTCCAAAATCGGCTACGTCAAATTTATCAGCACCTACCCCAATTTCCTCATCAGGTCCAATACCAACTTTAATGTCACCATGCTTAATTTCAGGATGTGCAACTAAATAAGCTACAGCAGTAATAATTTCAGCTACTCCCGATTTATCATCTGATCCTAATAGTGTTGAACCATCTGTTGTAATTAATGTATTGCCTTTATAATTTTTTAAATTTGGAAATTCTTTAATAGTTAGTTTAAATTTACCATCATCGTCAAGATTAATATCAGATTCGCCATCATAATTTTCAACGAATTGGGGGTTAACACCCTCTGCTGTAAATGCAGCTGTATCCATATGTGAAATAAAACCAACCGCTTTAACGTTTTTACCAGCTTCTAAATTACTTGGTAATGTTGCTAAAACATACCCACTTTTTTTAGAAATACGTGCATCCTTTAATCCAATTTGTAAAAGTTCTTCCTTTAATTCTTTCGCAAATTCAACTTGAGTTTGCGTTGAAGGAGTTACCCCTGAATTTTCATCAGAACGAGTTTCTACTTTAACATACTTAATAAAACGTGGAATTAATTCTTCATATTTTGTCATGATAGCGTATCTCCTAATCTATTATTTAATATCTCTAATCATACTCTAATTTTAAAATTAAATAAACTGAAATGGATCTGTATTAATATCTGATTCAATAATCTCAATTTGCCAATTATTTTCTAGATTCCATTCTCCAAATAACCGTTTCAATTGTGCTTTACAGATACTTTCAACATGATGGCCCGGATCAATAACTGACAACCCTTCTGCTAACATGTCATGAGCCGTGTGGTAGTAGACATCTCCTGTTACGTAAACATCCGCCTGCTGCTTAATTGCCTCATGATAAAATTTACCACCATCACCACCTAGAACTGCAACACGCTTAATTGATTGCGTCAAATCATTAGAAATCAGTCTTAATCCACTTATGTTAAATTGCTTCTTACAATATTCAGAAAATTCAATAACAGTCATAGGACTAGTTAAATTTCCGATTCGACCCATTCCATAATCTGAACTATTTGTATGCACTAACGGGATTGTTTCTTGTAATTTTAAACGACTCGCTAACCAATCATTCATCCCACCTGTAACATTGTCTAAATTAGTATGAGCTGCATACACTGTTATATTATGACTCAATAAATCGGCATACATTTTATTTTGAGGATTCGTAGTATCCAAATTTTTTGCCGGTCTAAATATTAATGGATGATGTGCGAAAATAAAATCTACATTTTTATTAATTGCTTCTTGGACAACTTCTGGACGAACATCTAAAGTTGTCATTACTTTAGTAACAGTATTATTAATATCACCTAATTGTAGGCCTACTGGATCACCAATTTCAGCCATACTTTTTGGAGCAAATACTTCGAATTGATTGACTAAATCAATAATTTTTGTCATCCCAGCATCTCCTCAATTTCTTTGATATCAACTTCTAATATCCTTTTTTTATCAATAGGAACTTTATTTGCTGCCTCAAAATTTTTTAAAACTTTACGCTTTTTTTCCATTTGCTTGTGCCATTTAGCTTTGAATACATCGCTTTGCTCAATTCTTAATTTAGGTCCATACTTTAAATCTAATATCGAGTAGCTCATTTTAGTGTTAACTTTCTCAGCAACAATAATTTCATAGACATGATGGTCGTCTTCGACAATATCTTCATCAATAATTTGATATGAATGATCCATTAACCATTCTCTTATTAATTTTTGTCCAACATTAGGTTGAATAATTAAACGACGGACACCCGTTAATTTTTCTAAATCGGCAGTAAATATATCCTTTATTAAAGGGCCACCCATTCCGGCAATTGTGATAGTATCAATATTATCGTCTAATTTAATTGCCTTTAACCCATTAGCTAATCTTGGCATTATCATGTGGTCTAATCGTTCTGTATTAATTTCTGTTACGGCATTTTCATAAGGCCCTTTAGCTACTTCTCCAGCAACAGCATATGAAATAATTTTATTAATAGCTAAATACGCAGGTAAGTAAGCATGATCCGATCCAATATCGGCCAATCGTGCATTTTTTGGTACAAATTTTGCAACTCGAACTAATCGATCTGATAAATGTCGTGCATCCATTTCTTGATCCTCTTCTTTCGTATCTTATCTTTTCTTATTATAACTAAAAAAGGACCATTATAAAACAGGTTTCGTTTTATAATGGTCCTTAAATTTTTTATTCTAAGAAATCTTTTAATTGTTTTGAACGAGATGGATGGCGTAGTTTACGTAATGCTTTAGCTTCAATTTGACGAATACGTTCACGTGTCACTCCAAACACTTTACCAACTTCTTCAAGTGTTCTTGTGCGACCATCATCAAGACCGAATCTTAAACGCAGAACATTTTCTTCACGATCTGTTAATGTATCAAGAACATTTTCTAGTTGCTCCTTCAAGAGTTCATAAGCCGCATGGTCAGCTGGACTAGTTGCATCTTGATCTTCAATAAAATCACCTAAATGTGAATCATCTTCTTCACCAATTGGTGTCTCTAATGAAACAGGTTCTTGAGCAATTTTTAAAATTTCACGAACTTTTTCGGCTGGCATAGCTGGCATATCCATTTCAGCACCAATTTCTTCAGGAATTGGTTCGCGAACAAGTTCTTGTAATAATTGGCGTTGAATTCTGATTAATTTATTAATTGTTTCAACCATATGAACTGGAATTCTAATTGTACGTGCTTGATCAGCAATAGCACGTGTAATTGCTTGTCTAATCCACCATGTCGCATATGTTGAGAATTTAAATCCTTTACGATAATCAAATTTCTCAACAGCCTTCATTAATCCCATGTTACCCTCTTGAATTAAATCAAGAAATTGCATTCCACGACCAACGTAACGTTTAGCAATTGAAACAACTAAACGTAAATTAGCTTCTGCCAATTTTTGTTTTGCTTCTTCGTCGCCTTCTTCAATTTTTAATGCTAAAGCAACTTCTTCTTCAGCTTTTAAAAGGTTAACACGACCAATTTCTTTCAAATACATTCTAACTGGGTCATTAATTTTTATTCCAGTTGGTGCTGATGTGTCTTTTAAAGCTTTCTTTGTAACTTTTTCAGCTGCTTTTAAACTATGTTCACTTGGGTTTCCCTCTTCATCAACAACAGCAATACCAGCATCTGCGACTTTTTGAAGTAATTTATCCATACGATCAGCATCTAAATGGAATGGTGTTGCTAGTTCATCTGTTAAATTATCATACTTAATTTCTTTTTTTACTTTATATTCCTTGATCAACTTCGTTTGTGCTTTTTTAAAGCCTTTTTCGTCAAATTCTGATTCTTCAACTTTTTCTACTTTTTTTACCATTAATAATTCCTCCCTTAGATGGATGTTCGTGGTACTTGTTGTTTTTGATATAATGCAATTAACTTAACTGATAATTCATTGGTTAGTTCTGTATTGCCAAGACGATTTGCTTCCATAAGATCTGATCGAACTTGATTAATTGATTGTTCCATCGGCGAATCATTCATAATGACGGACACACAATCATCAAATTCATCCTCTGAAGACTCTTCTGCAACTGTCATCAGCTCTATTTGCATTAAAAATCTCTTTGAAGACTCTTCTGGCAAGTAATCTAAAAAACTAGCAATTTCATATTGCTCATGTAATTCTAAATAGCCTTCAGCTAACGTATATATTAACTGATAACTATCATGAACAAAACTAAAATCATCAATTGATCGAATTTTCAGCCAAGCTGTATGATCATGTAATATACGATAAAGCAATAATCTTTCAGCTCTTTCAACACGATCAATTTTTTCATCGCTCATGACCTCTGAGCGATTTTCTACAGGTGGTTCATCTGTTCGAACCCTTGGAACTTGATTAACTTGTTGCACTACTTTTGGTTGAACGGCAACTAAATCAATTAACTGTTGTCTTAGAATTCCTTTATCAATTTTAAATTCATCTGCCAACTGATTAATATAAATATCTTGCTCAAACGGCGTTTTAATTGTAGTTAAAACTTGTAGTACTTGATCAATATAATCAATTTGCTCACTTTCATTTTTTAAGTTTTTATTTCGTTTCAAAAAATTCATTTTGAATGAAATAACCGTCTCTCGAGCAGAGTGAGCTAACTCCAGAAACGCTTCTTTACCATTTTTTTTAACAAACTCATCAGGATCCATACCGTTAGGAATGGCTAGCACGCCAACTTTCATTTTTGTCTGATTCGCTAGCAGGTTCAAAGCACGATTTGTTGCATTTTGCCCGGGTTCATCCCCATCATAACAAATATTTAATTGTGATGTTGAACGTTCTAACAAATAAATTTGTTCATTTGTTAAACTTGTTCCCATAGAGGCGACACCATTTTTAACTCCAGAGCGGTATGCTGCTAAAACATCCATAAATCCTTCGAACAAAATAACATTTCCTTCTGTCCGAATTTCTTTTTTTGCCAAATCGTAATTAAATAGAATCTCTCTTTTATTAAAAATAGGCGTTTCAGGACTGTTTAAATATTTAGGTAATTCTTTATTTTTTTCAAGCAGACGACCTGAAAAGGCAACAACTTGACCATTTTGATTTCTAATCGGAAACATCACTCGATCAATAAATCGTTCACGCAAATCACCTGTTTGATTTTCAATAAATAGTCCAGACTGCCTTAATAATTGATAGTCTACTTTCTTTTCCTTAAAAAAATCTTGTAAGACCGATTTCCCAGGCGCAAATCCAATTTGGAAAGTTTTGATAATTTCATCCGTTATACCACGATTATGCAGGTAATCTAATGCCTTTTGACCCATTTCTGTATTCATTAAAATGTGTTGATATAATTTAGCACCGTCATCATGAATTTGCTTTAACTGACGATTTTCAGTTGATTCTTGTGTCCTTGCTGACTGAGATTCAGAATATTTACTATCGATATCCATTCCTGAAAATTCTGCAACTTTATTGACAGATTCTGGAAAGCTAAGTCCCTCTAGCTCAATTAAGAACTTAAAAACATTCCCACCTCTTCCACAGCTAAAACAGTGAAAAATTTGTTTCTCTTCGCTTACAGAAAATGAAGGCGTTTTTTCTTCATGAAATGGACATAAACCCATAAAATTACTACCAGATTTTTTTAATCCGACATACTGACTAATGATATCAGTAATATTCACACTAGTTCGCACCTGTTCAATTACGTTTTCGGGTATTCTCATTCCAACTACTCACCTCCAAAACTAACGATACGAAGTTACCTATATTTTGAGTACCCATAATAATAGCATTTATTTGACATAAATACAATTATTAGCTTCAAGTAATAGACACTTTTGTCAAATATGACTATTCTGATTCTATTACCAAACAAAAAAGGAATTTATCTTCACAGATAAATTCTCATTTTTATATTACTTAATATTTAATTTACTTAAATTACCTAATTTTGAACTCATCTTAGCAATTAAACTCAATTGATTTAAGCGATTATTTTTAATTTTTGTATCATCAACCATAACCATTGTCTGGTCAAAATAATTTTCAATTAGCGGACGAATCTCGCTTAATGTAGTATATAACTTCTCTGACGTTAAATCTGCCAACTGACTTTGGATTATTTCAACTCGTTCAAATAAATCTTTTTCAGCAGTATTATCTAATAATACTTGTTCAACAACTAGATTAGTTGCCTCATTTTTATCTGCTAGCTTTAATACACGATTGATTGCTTCAACGGTCTCCTTGAAATCCTTATCATTTTTATGATTTTCTAAGGTTACAGCGGCCTCTGACATAACTAATAAATCTGCATCTGTACTTTCAACAACACTTTCAATTACATCATAACTGACGTTTTTATTTGAAAGCCATTGCTTCATACGATCATTAACAAAACTTAAAATATCTTTATCATTTTCGCCAACAGTCATCTTGGTAAATAAATCTGGATGTATCGTTGCCAATTCCTTAATATCGTTCAGTACCTCAAGTGGTGAAAAATGCCACTGACGATCTTCAACAATTCTAACTATCCCAAACGCTTGACGACGAAGTGCATAGGGATCATTTGATCCAGTTGGAATTAATCCAACTGAGAAGAAACTTGACATGCTGTCCAACTTATCAGCAATTGCTAAAACTGCACCAATTTTTGATTTAGGTAGTTCGCCATCAGCACTAATTGGCATATAGTGTTCAGAAATTGCTTGTGCAACAGTTGGATTTTCGCCCATTAGCAAGGCATATTTCTCACCCATAATTCCTTGAAGTTCAGAAAATTCTCCAACCATCCCTGTTACCAAATCAAATTTATAAATTTCACTTGTTCTTTGTAAAAGAGATAATTCATGGTCATTTAAGCCAAGGCGTTTACCAATGATTTGTGCCATTAATTGAACACGTTCCATTTTTTCAGACATTGATCCAATTTTATCATGGAATGTGACATTTTTTAATCGCTCTACATAATCATTAATCGTTTGTTTTTGATCTTCTTGGTAGAAAAATGCAGCATCTTCCAATCGTGCTGTAAGAACCTTTTCATTGCCTGCTTCGACGTTAGCAATGTTAGCTTCTGTCCCATTACGAACTGAGACGAACATTGGTAAGATTTCATCGTTTTGGCCACGCACATAAAAGAATCTTTGATGGTCTTTCATTGAAGTCATTAGAACAACATCAGGAATATCTAAATATTTCTTATCAAAATGACCAGAAAATACTGTTGGATATTCAACTAAATTGTTAACTTCTTCCAAAAGATCCTCATCAAGAATAATATGCCAGTCTTGATTATTTTCAAGATTAGTAATTTGTGTTCTAATCATTTCTTTTCGTCTATTAGAATCAACGATTACATATTGTTCTTCTAATTTTTTAACATACTCTGTTACTGAGGCTAAATCTACAGCTTCTCCTAAAAAACGATGGCCTTGCGTTTGGCGGCCAGATTTAATATTTAAAATACTGAATGGAATAACGTCACTATCAAGTAACGCAACTATCCAACGAATTGGTCTAACATATTTAAAGTCATAATTTGCCCAGTGCATCATTGTTGGGAATGTCATCGCTTCAATCACATCTTTAATCTGAACCAAAATATCTTTGGCAGATTTACCAGCGATAAATTTATTTACATAGACATACTCAACGCCTTTTAATTCTTTAAACGTTATATCGTCTGTTGTTACTCCTTGTCCACGGACAAAGCCTTTTGCAGCATTAGACCAATTTCCTTCATCATCCATGGCAATTTTCTTTGCAGGTCCTTTAGCTTCTTCTTGAATATCTGCTTGTTTATCAGCCAAACCAGTCACTTCAACAGCTAAACGTCTGGGTGTTGAGAATGCCTTTATTTCGTCAAATGATAACCGTTGCTCTGTTAAAAAGTCACCTACACGTTTAGCCAATTGATTTTGGCTAGGTGTAACAACATGAGCAGGAATTTCTTCTAACCCAATTTCTAATAAAAAGGAATGTGTCATCTTATTTATCCTCCTTTAATAATTTACTACGAAGTTTTTCATCTTTTAGTAATGGGTAGCCTAATTTTTTACGCTCCTGTACGAAAACTTTAGCAATTGATTTAGCCATATTTCTAATTCTTGCTAAATATCCAGCACGTTCAGTAACAGAAACGGCTCCTCGAGCATCTAATAAATTAAATGTATGACTACATTTTAAAACATAATCGTATGCCGGATGAACTAACCCATTGGCAATCTGTTTTTTGGCTTCTGTTTCATATACATCAAACAAATTAAATAACATTTCTTGATTGCTTTCTTCAAATGAATATTTAGAATTTTCATATTCTGGTTCTTTAAATATGTCGCCGTACATGACCCCATCAGCCCATTCAAGATCATAAACACTCTCAACATCTTGAATATATGAAGAAAGGCGCTCTAAACCATAAGTAACTTCACTAGTGACGGGATGTACCTCTAATCCACCAACCTGTTGGAAATAAGTAAATTGTGTAACTTCCATACCATCAAGCCAAACTTCCCAGCCAACACCAGCACAACCCATTGATGGGTTTTCCCAGTTGTCTTCAACAAATCGAATATCATGTTCAGCTGGATCAATACCTAATGCACGCAAACTATCCAAATATAAATCTTGAATATTTGCAGGAGATGGTTTCATCACAACTTGAAATTGATGATGTTGGTACAAACGATTGGGATTTTCGCCATAACGACCATCTGCAGGACGTCTTGAAGGTTCAACGTATGCAGCATTCCATGGTTCTGGTCCAATTGCACGTAAAAATGTGTAAGGGCTCATAGTTCCAGCACCTTTTTCTGTATCATAAGCCTCCATTAACATACAACCCTGATCAGCCCAGAATTTTTGTAATGTCATAATAATATCTTGAACAGCTAACTTTTTTGACATAGTATTCCTCCTTATTTTTAAGCACAAAAAAACCTATGCAGTCTTATAGACCACATAGGGACGATTTTAATATCGCGGTTCCACCCTACTTCTGGTTCAATTCAACCAGCAGCTTCATTAACAAAGGACTCCGAAAATGCCAATAAAAATAATTAATTACTTAGCTTGCACTAATCCTAAGTTCGCTTTAATAACTATTCTTACCCTTTTTCATCATAATCCCGCTATTTATTTCTCTATAATCATAGTTTAGAAATAAGTATTTGTCAATTATATTTCAGTATTTTTCTTTAATGAGACTGGCCAAGAACTGATTCCATCGATAAATTTTTTACTTTTCAAATTTAATCCAACACTATTATCATAAATAACATCAATAATACGACGTAATTCCTTTTTGGTACTCTCAGCAACCTTGATTGAATTTAATTTATCAAGATTCACTACAGAAAATTGTCTCAAATAAAAAATTGTTTTTTGAGTAGCATGAAGTCGATTATTATCAAGATACCAATGTTTAGAACACAGTAGCCCACCGTAAGATTCTGAATAATCAAATTCTCCCTGCGTTTCGCCACCAACTGCACAGACCTGCAATTGAGGCTGTACACCAAAAACTGTTAATAGCTGAATTTCAATAATATTTGTAATAATTTCTGGATCAAATTCTTCGTTAATCAATCGAATTGCTGTCACAACTTTTCGGTACCAAACAGAGATGGGTTCGTTATCTTTGAATGCAGCATCAATTAAACTAAAAATATAAATGGTATAAGCATTACTGATTATATCCTGTGAAATCGTTTGAAATTGTTCAAACTCTTTAGCAGTATTAATAAATGATAATCCGTTGTCATTTATACTCCCACTGTAAGTTCCGATTGTAAATGGTAGTAAAGCAGCAGATAATTTGAATCCTCGTTTTCTAGCACCTTTAATAAAAAACATTTTTTTACCATAACGATCGGTTAAAAATTTCACTAAAAGATCACGTTCTTTATATTCTTTACGATAAAGTAAAATCCCTTCAAAATCTGCATTATTCTGAACGATACTATGCATCCCCTTTCCATGAGCAAATAAAAATCGGAACAAAAATTATCTTGTTCCGATCATTAGTTACTTCTTAATAGTCATCTTCACGGTAACCAAATGCTTTTAAATCAGTCTGTTTATCTCGCCAATTTTTTTGAACTTTAACCCAAAGTTCCAAATAAACGCGATCACCAAGCATCGTTTCGATATCTTTTCTAGCTTTAACACCGATATCTTTTAACATTTTACCACCTTTACCAATAATAATACCTTTTTGCGTTGGACGTTCAACGATAATTGTTGCAGAAATGTGCAATTTTTCTTCGTCCTCTTTTTTTATATCTTCAACCAAAACGGCAACTGAGTGAGGAACTTCTTCTCGTGTTAATTGTAAAACTTTTTCACGAATTAGTTCACCCATAACAAAACGTTCTGGATGATCTGTAATTTGATCTTCTGGGTAAAACTGGGGTCCTTCAGGTAATTCACTAATTAATGAATCAACAAGCTCATCGACGTTATTTCCTTTAAGTGCTGAAATTGGGAAAACTTCTTTATAGTCCAAAGATTCTCGATACGTTTCCACAATAGCTAATATTTCATCAGGGTGAATTTGGTCAATTTTATTAATAACCAAATAAATTGGTTTCTTAGTATCTTTTAATCGATCAATAATAAAATTATCTCCTGGTCCACGTTTTTCTGTTGCATTAACCATAAATAAAATAGCATCAACTTCACCAAGTGTTGAAAGTGCTGATTTGACCATAAAATCACCTAAACGACTCTTTGGTTTATGAACACCAGGTGTATCAATAAAGACAATTTGTGCATCATCTGTTGTATAAATACCTTGAATTTTATTTCTGGTCGTTTGTGCCTTATCACTCATAATAGCAATTTTTTGACCCATAACATTGTTTAAAAATGTTGATTTTCCAACATTTGGTCGTCCTAAAATTGCCACAAATCCTGAATGAAACTTTTTATTTTGCATTAATTAATTCTCCTCTTATTTATGTACCTTTTATTATAATTGACTAATCAAAAACTAATTCTAACAGTTGTGGGATAAAAATAAGACATCCAACAATCATCGCAAATAGTGCCGAAAGTAAGACAGCAGCAGCTGACATATCTTTAACTTTTTTTGCAATCTCATTATATTTATGACCAGTTGTCAGATCAACCAGATTCTCTATAACTGTGTTCCAAACTTCATTAATAATAACCATACTAATGCTAAGAGCTAGCCATAGCCACTCTGTTTCAGAAATTTGAAAAATTGCCGCACAAATAGATACTAGTATCATCATGGCTACATGTTTTTTCATATTTCTTTCTTCTTTAAAAACCGTAACAAGGCCATCTAGAGAATGTCCTAGTGACAACAAAAATGTTCGATTTTTTTTAACTTGGCGCTTATCGTTTAAGGCCATAAGCATCTAATATCTCTGTTTGTAATCCAAACATTTCTTTTTCATCTTCAGGTTCCATATGATCGTAACCATTTAGGTGTAAGAACCCATGGACTGTCAAAAATCCCAATTCACGTTCATAAGAATGACCATAATCAACTGCTTGTTCAGCAACTTTTTCAGTTGAAATCATGATATCACCGATATTTTTAGCAATTTCAGGCATATCCATACCTTCATCATCAGGAAAAATAATTGGCATATCATCTCCATCTTCTTCGATTGCGAAGCTGATGACGTCAGTTGGTCTATCTACATTTCGATATTCACGATTAATTTTGTGAATTTCTTCATTATTCATTAAAGTAACTGACATTTCTGTTTCATCAGGTAATTTTATTTTCTTACCCGCAAAATTAAGAATTTCTTTAATTAATGTTATATTTTTTTCTGGTTCTGCCTTAGTGTGGTCAAAAATTTCTAAATCCATAATAACCCTCTTTAAATTCGTTTTATATGTCCCAAAGTTACTCAACTCAAATAATAGCATAAAAAAAAAGGAACTACAATTCAAGTTGAATTGTAATTCCTTTTTCGCTAATTTAATAATGATTTAACTGTCTCACTTATAACCTTACCATCAGCGCGTCCCTTAAGTTTAGGAATAACCGCACCCATGACTTTTCCAAAATCAGCTTTTGATGTTGCACCAACTTGTGAAATAACTTCTTTCACGACATCAGTAACTTCTTCAGCTGATAATTGTTCAGGTAAATATTTTTCGACAATTTTTATTTCCATATCAAGATTTTCTAAAAGATCATCTCGACCGGCATCTTTGAATTCTGCATAAGATTCTTTGCGTTGTTTTAACTCGCGAGCCAATAAAACAGTTTCATCATCAACTGATAAATCATGACCTGCTTTAATTTCTTCGTTTGTAACAGCTGCTTTAAGCATTCTTACAGTACTTAAAGTTTGTTTGTCTTTTGCTTTCATCGCTTGTTTTAAATCGTTATTAAGTGTTTCTAATAGACTCAACGTGATTCCTCCCTAGACTAGAAGCGTTTCTTAGTTGTTTTACGCTTTCTTGCTGCTTCGGATTTCTTCTTACGTTTCACACTTGGCTTTTCATAGAATTCGCGTTTACGGTATTCTTGTAATGTACCTGTTTTAGAAACGGAACGTTTAAAGCGACGAAGAGCATCATCGAGAGATTCGTTTTTACGTACGACTGTCTTTGACATAGATATCCCTCCCTCCGAGCTTGAATGTAACCGTCTTTTTATGCATTAAGTTGCATCGTCGAACTGTCCTTGTTCATTATAACTAAAGTCTTTATCGCCGTCAATAAATCTTTTATAAAATATTTGAGATAATACAAAAAATATACTTTTTTTTAACAAATTAAGCATAAATCAATTGATCTAAATCAATAAACAGCTTTAATTTAACCCAAGTTCCGTTAATAGATTAGGATTAAAGGTATTTTCTTTAAACATCAAAATTTCTTTTTGATATGGTGATTGTTGATTTTTTTTATCTACACCTACATATGGTGTTTCTAATATTTTAGGTACCTTACTAAATCTTTCGTCATGTACAATACTATTTAATGCATCAAACCCAATTTCACCAAAGCCAATATTAGCATGTCTATCTTTATGACTTCCTTGAACATTTTTTGAATCGTTAATATGAAAGACTTTCAATCGATCAATTCCAATAATATCATCAAACTTTTCTATAACAGATTCAAAGTCATCTTTAATATTATATCCAGCATCACTAGTATGACATGTATCAAACGTAACAGATAATTTATCATTCAACTTCACACCATCAATCATTTGTGCAATCTGTTCAAATGTTCGTCCAACCTCTGTACCCTTGCCCGCCATTGTTTCAATAGCAATTTGAATTTTTTGGTCTGAAGTCAAAACTTCGTTTAATCCTTCAATGATATGTTTAATTGCAGCTTCATCTCCCGCACCTACATGAGCACCAGGATGGAGAGTCATTTGAGTAGCACCTAATGCTTCGGCCCTATCTATTTCAGCTTTCAAAAAATTGATTGCAAATGTAAAATTCTCTGGTTTAACTGTATTTCCTAAATTGATAATATAAGGGGCATGAACAACTATATCACTTAATCCATGTTCCACCATAAAGGCTTTACCTTTTGGAATATTCATCTCTGAAATATCTTTTCGCCTTGTATTTTGAGGTGCTCCCGTATAAATCATAAATGTACTTGCTCCATTATTCGAAGCCTCTTCGGCGGAACCAAGTAACATATCTTTTCCCTTCATACTAACATGTGATCCTATCAACATTATCCTTACCCCTTTTCGCATTTTAACTTGATTGTATTATAACATTGATTATAAAAAAAGATTTAGAATACTCACCTGACAGGAAGTTTTCTAAATCTTTTATATTTAAATTAAATCAACAAAATGAGCTCTAAATTTATAGTGTAAATGTGATCCTATTAAGAGGAACATTAATGTGATTGACCAAAATAGTAATAGTTGTGTTGGATTATTAAAAAACCAACCTTCGCTCAAGAAAGTTTCTCTAAACCCTGCGACTAAATAGTTAAACGGATTTATTTGTAGAATTCTAACAAAAACTTTAGGAAAACTACCAGAATTTAAATTGAATAAAATACCTGACATGTAAAATAAAACCCTCATAATCGATTGGAGTGCTATATAGTAATCACGAGCTAAAATTGAGATGGTTGAATTAAAAATACCGAAAGCAAATAAAAATGCAATCATACAGATAAAATAATAAATGTACTGTAACCAATACAAAGTGGGCGTTACACCTGATAATAATAAAACAATAATACTAAAACCGAACATAACCCAATACGCAGTCATTTGACTGACCATACGAATTGTTGGTAGTACGCTAACTGGAAATTTCATTTTAGCAACTAATCCAACTTTTTCATAAACACTACGAGACATACCAAGTACACTAGAATTCATAAACAACCATGGGGCGATACCCACCATCATCCAAGCAAAATAATTAACCCCATCTATCTGTTGTCCAGCGTGCAAGGCAACACCGAAAACAAGATAGTAAATACCAATTTGAATCATTGGGTTTAAAAACTCCCATGCAATTCCTAAATAATGACTTTGGTAACTTGCTCGATCTTCATATTTTGAAACTCGAAATATAATTGGTAAATTTTCAAATTGTTCTTTTATAATTGAAATAACTTTTTTCAATGTATTGACGCTCCTTATTTAAGTAAAATAATAATCTAGAACACGCTCTGTCGCATGCCCATCATTAGATGTATTCCATAATAAATTAAATGTTGCTAATTGTCTATCACTATTTTTGAATTCTTTATAAGTAGCAACTAGTTCACTCATTGTTTGCACAATCGGTCCTGGTACCCAGTTATTAAAATCCGATTGAATCCCAATACTACTTTCATAATTCTTTAAATCAAAACAATAGAATAAAACTCGTTCAGCGTTTGGCAATAAACTGAAATCAAAAATAACCGATGAATAATCTGTAATTAAACAATTTGTGATGACCAACAATTCTCCAGTTGTGTATTCATCCACCCATAAAATATCATTATTCTTAGATAATAATTTTTTAAAGGCAAGCTCTTTGTCCTTTAAATGCGGATGTAATTTAATAATTAACTTAGTTTCATCATTTAATAATTCTTGAATATTAGAAAAATCATCTGGTATTTCTAATATAACTTCCCCATTTATATCTTCTCTATATGTTGGTGCGTATAAAATGATTTTTTTCTTAATTAAGTCTGGGTGGCTACTAAAAATATTTTTTTTTGTTAATTTTATCCAATTGCTATCTTTAAATTTATCTGTAGCAGGGTATCCAAGTTCTAAAATGTGATTATCAGAAACATGATAACTTTTCTTAAATACTGACCCCATTTTAGCTGACGCTACAATAAAATCATCAAATTGATTATAGACAGATTGAAATCGTTTTTTATCTTCAGCTGATCGATCAGCTGTCTTAGGCTCATCCCAACCAAACGATTTAATTGCCCCATTTGCATGCCAAAGTTGAACAATTTTGGTTGTTTTTTTTGTATGCATTGTGGCTAAAAAAGCAAAATAATTATCGACAAAAATTAAGTTACTCTTAGAAATCAGAGGGATTAAATTTAATACGAAAGAAATATTTTCAGTAAATATTTTGGTTTCAATATTTAAGTCTTCGATATTCTTAATTTCTAACTTCATAGAAGGTCGATAAAAAATGATTAAATGTTGATTATTATCTAAACATCTTTGATTTAATTTCCGAATGAAGTCACTATTACCACCGAAACTCATTAAATAGCTGATATTAGTACTTTTTTTAGAGAAATTCAGTAACGAAAATAGTCTGATGAGAAATAAGTAGATTATCTTTTTAATTTGCATAACTTATTAATCCTTTAGTTTTATTTATAATGCTTGCTCATAAAAACGTCCCCATATCTGAACGTTTTCTGAGATACTAACAAATGCGACCGGGTCTGACTCTTCCATTGCATCATGTAATTCATTTTGTTCATATCTCGAAATAACGGTAATTAAAAGTGTCTTATCATCATGATGATAAGCACCCTCAACATCGTTAACAATTGTGATTCCACGACGCATATGATTTTGTATTGAATCAATCACACTCTTAGGACGACTCGTCACAATCATAACTTGCATTTTTTGTTGTCTTGTATAAACCATATCCATGACTCTAGCATTAACAAATAATCCCAATGCAGAATAAAAAGCATATGGCCAACCATAAATAAAACCGGCTGCTAGAACAATAAAAGCATTAAAAATAATATTAATAGTTCCAATACTTTTACCTGTTTTCTTTTTAATTGTTAAGCCAATAATATCTAATCCACCAGTTGAAATTCCATTTCTAAGCGCTAATCCAGTACCAAATCCATTAACAGCTCCACCAAATATCGCGCAAATAATAGGATCCGTTGTTAACGTTACTGGCGTAATTGCTTTGATCATAATACTTGAAAATACAACTGCTAGAAAAGTAAACACAGTAAAACGGTGACCAATTTTATTCCAAGCCAAAATGAACATTGGTACATTTAAAAGAAATAAGAGTAACGCAGTCGATATTTGAAATGGTGCATATCGACTAAGGAGGGTTGCTACTAATTGCGCTAACCCCGTAATACCAGAGGCATATATTTTTCCTGGTGTCCAAAAAAAGTTCATCGCAACCGAAACTAATATCGCATATATAAATGCTGTTGAAGCTTTGGCCGCGTATGAATGTTTCTTAAAAATTTGTTGCAGATCGTCCATGATCAAAAAACCTCACATTTCATTTTAACAAGTTACGAATATTATACCATTCATTACGGTCAGATACAGTTAGACATTTACTTATCAAGTAAATCTTAATCTATACAAAAAGAGTCTTTTCAAAATTCATTCGAAAAGACTCTTTTAACTTATTTAGATTTCCAGACAGATTGTTTAAATTGATTCCGTCCACCGTTTTCTTCCATAGCAAATCTTCTTGGATTCTTTTTATAAAACTCTTGATGATAATCCTCAGCAGCATAAAATGGACCTGCATCTTCTATAGTTGTAACAATTGGTTCTTTGAATCTATGACTATCAATCAATAGTTGTCTTGAAGTTTCCGCAATTTTTCTTTGCTCATCATTTAGTGTATAAATCACTGGGCGATATGAACTACCCCTATCTTGAAATTGCCCCATCGCATCAGTTGGATCTGTTTGTTGCCAATATATCTCAACAAGCTGAGCGTAATTAATTTTTTTAGGGTCAAATGTTATCTCAACTGCCTCAGTATGCCCCGTTGTTTCAGATACAACATCTTCATATGTTGGATTTTTAGTGTGTCCTCCTGTATATCCAGATACGACATTTAAAATTCCTGCTTGTTCTTCAAACGGTTCAACCATGCACCAAAAACAACCACCAGCGAATATTGCTTTTTCACTCATTATCATCATTCCCCCTCTTAATATATGATAATAATAAATCACTTAACATAATATTGATATTTTTATGCCTAAAAAAGACTAATGAGTTTAATCATTAGTCTTTTAAACGTCTATTTTAATTTATTTTCTTCAACTTTTAACGATAATTCATCTAATTGCTTACTTGCAACTAGACTAGGCGCATTCGTCAATGGCTCTGATGCTTTTGAATTTTTAGGGAACGCGATAACTTCGCGAATGTTATCTTTCTTTGCCAATAACATAGCAAATCTGTCTAACCCAATAGCCAATCCACCATGTGGTGGGAATCCATAATCAAGTGCATCTAGGAAAAATCCAAATTGTTCTTCCGCACTTTCTTTAGTAAATCCTAAAGCCTTAAACATTTTTTCTTGAATATCGCGTTTATGAATACGGATTGACCCACCACCCAATTCATAACCATTCAAAATAATATCATAACTTTGTGCATGTGCTTCATGTGGATTTTCATCAAGTAAATGAATATCTTCTTCATTTGGCATAGTAAAAGGATGATGCGCAGCAATAAATTTGTCAAAGTCTTCACTGTATTCAAATAATGGCCAATCAACAACCCAAAGGAAGGCGAATCTATTTTCATCAATCATATCCATCTCTTTGGCAATATCATTACGTAAGTAACCTAATGATGCACGAACAACACTTGCTTTGTCAGCAACAAACAAAATTAAATCTCCGACATTTGCACCAGCAGCTTCTTTAATTGCATCAACATGGTCATTTAAAAATTTAGCAATTGGGCCACTAAATCCTTCTTCAGTTACTTTTACCCAAGCTAACCCTTTAGCACCAAAACGTTCAATATAAGCCGTTTTAGCATCAATCGCTTTGCGTGAATACTTATCGGCACCACCAGGAATCGCAATAGCATTAACAAGTCCACCATTGTTTAAAGTATTAGTAAATACTTTAAAATCAATATCTTTAACTGCAGCAGACATATCTTTTAATTCCATATCAAATCTAATATCCGGTTTTTCAGAACCATATCTTGCCATTGATTCATTCCAAGTCATACGTTGTAATGGTAATTCGAGGTCAATATTTAAAGTATCTTTCATTACACGTTTTAATAAACCTTCTGTTAAATCTTGAATTTCTTCAGCAGACATAAATGATGTTTCTAAATCTATTTGCGTAAATTCAGGTTGACGGTCACCACGCAAATCTTCGTCTCTAAAACAACGAGCAATTTGGTAGTAACGATCAAATCCGGCATTCATCAATAATTGCTTAAATAATTGAGGTGATTGTGGTAATGCATAAAAATGCCCAGGATAGACACGGGAAGGTACAAGATAGTCACGAGCCCCTTCAGGTGTTGATTTTGTTAAATATGGTGTTTCAATATCAATAAAATTTTGATTATCTAAGTAGCTGTGAACAGATTGTGTAATACGGCTACGAATCATTAATGATTTTTGCATTTCAGGACGACGTAAGTCTAAATAACGATATTTTAATCTTGTATCATCTACAACATTAATATCATCTTGTATTTCAAATGGCGGTGTTTTTGCTTTATTCAAAATAACTGCATTATGAACTTCAACTTCAATCTTACCCGTTTTCATTCTTGGGTTGATTGCTTTAGCATCCCGTTGTGTCACTTTTCCTGCAACCTCAACAACAAATTCATTACGTAACTCTTCAGCAATCTTTAAAGCTTCGGAATCAAATTCTTGACTAAAAACCAGTTGAACAATGCCCTCACGATCACGTAAATCAATAAAAATTAAATTTCCTAAATCGCGTCTTTTTTGTACCCATCCCTTTAATGTAACTGTTTGACCAATAAAAGTTTCATCAACTAAACCATTGTATGTTGTTCTTTTCATTCTCCATCAGCCTCCATTTCTAATTTTAATGCCTTTTCATATACTTTCGAAAAATCAGTATATACATCTTCTAATTTTAATATAATTTCTTGACTTGTTTTCATATTTTTAAAATTCAAAGTTTGTGTTTCTAGTTCGCTCTCACCTAAAGTCATAACAAAATGAGCATTCATACGATTAGCAGATTTAAATTGACCTTTTGGTTTACGATTTAAATAATCTCTTTCAATTGAATAACCTGCCTTACGCATTGATTGCACGAGTTTTAGTGTTTCAGTATTCGTTTCTTCACCAATACCAACAACATAAACATCTAAACTTTGTTCAACGGGTAATTTTGCATCTTCAGCTTCAAGAACTAATAATAATCTTTCAATCCCCAAGCCAAAACCAATCCCTGGTGTTTCAGGACCACCTAATTGCTCAACAAGGCCATTATATCGTCCACCAGCACAAATGGTCGTAAATTTCCCACCAAATGCTTTTGAATCAGACATAATTTCGAAAATGGTATGGTTATAATAATCAAGTCCACGAACCATTGTTGAATCAACTTCATATGGAATTTCCAATGCATCAAGTAACACTTTTACTTGGTTAAAATGAGCCTGTGACTCTTCACTAAGGTAATCTAGAATTGATGGTGCATTTTTAACAATTTCTTGATCACCTTTATCTTTACTATCCAAAACGCGTAGTGGATTTTTTTCTAAACGTGCTTTTGAATCATCACTTAATTGATCAGCGAAGGGACGTAAATATGCAACTAATGCGTCACGATAATTATCACGACTATCATTATCTCCCAAAGTATTAATAGCTAATTTTAAATTTGTTAATCCAAATTTTGATAAGAAATCAATTGCCATTGCCATAACTTCAACATCAAGTGTTGGATTATCAACCCCAAAGGCTTCAACTCCAATTTGATGAAATTGACGTAAGCGTCCAGATTGAGGTCTTTCATAACGAAACATTGGTCCAATATAATACGTTTTAAATGGCTTTTGAATTTCTGGGCCATAAAGTTTATTTTCAACATACGCTCTAACAACTCCAGCTGTTCCTTCAGGACGAAGTGTTATATGGCGGTCACCTTTATCTTTAAAATCATACATTTCTTTAGTTACAATATCAGAAGTATCACCTGAAGTTCTTGAAAAAACCTCAAAATGTTCAAAAAGTGGTGTTCTAATTTCATCATATTGGTAACTTGAGAATATATTTCTAGCGGTTTCTTCAATATATTGCCATTTTTTTGAATCTGCTGGGATTATATCTGCTGTTCCTTTGGGACGTTGAAATTTCATTATAAATCCTCCTATTTGTGGCATTATATACAAAAAAGCACCCTCATCTAAATACGACAAGGGTGCTTTTGCACGGTACCACCTTAATTTTTTACTAATAGCTTAACGCAACTTAAACGACATGTGATTTAACCACACGCACCTCAAAAGTGTCTTTCGGTTAGCAAAAATGGTGAATATTTCAGCAAATTATTCACTCTCTATACAATTTAACTAACCTAATTTCTTTTTCATCGGTTTTAATATTTTATTAATTATAAAGTTACTCGAGTAACTCTCTAAAGTCAAGTACAGCTTAACTTACAATATTATTAAATTTGATTCTTACTATTGAACAAATATTTGGTATACTAATATTTAGATTCAATATCTATAGTTAAAGGAGTACATAAATGTCAACAAATAGAAAACATGGATTCAGCATAAACTGGCCAAGAGTCATTTTATTAATCATCATTTTTTGTACCCTATGTTTAGGTATTGTAAAAACGACAACTTATTTAAAAGAAACCGTTGTTACATCTGACAATATTAATGTACGTACCGGACCAAGTACGTCAAATAAAGTGTTAGACACTCTTAAGAAAGGTGAGCGTATTACAATTATTCGAGAAAAAAATAATTGGTCATACGTAAGTTTGCCAAATACTAAAAAAGGTTGGGTAGCAAACTGGATTCTTTCTAAAAAAAATGCCAAAGTGACTAAATTATCTGAAGCAACGATTGTTTTAGATCCCGGACATGGCGGTAACGATTCAGGTGCACTTTCAATCAAAGATAAACAAGAAAAAATCTACACGCTTCAAATTGTAAAAAAAGTAGCTTATCTTCTTAAGAAACGTGGCGCCAATGTGATTTTAACACGAGACTCTGATTCGTATGTAGATTTAGCCCCACGCGCTAAACTTGCAGAATCAAATAATGCAGATGCATTTATTAGTTTCCATTTTGATTCATCGCCTAATGATGATGAAGCAACTGGTTTAACAAGTTACTACTATAATAAGACAGCTGATTTAGCACTTGCAAATTCAATAAATGCCGAATTAAACGATACCGGTCTTGATAATCGTGGAACGGAATTTGGCGATTTTCTTGTTCTAAGAGATAATACACAACCATCCGTCTTACTAGAATTAGGGTACATTAATACAAAATATGACTTTAAGTTAATCCAAAGTAGCAGCTTTCAAGAAAAAACAGCAAAATCAGTCGTTGAAGGTTTAACAAATTATATCCAAAATAAATAAGACAATGCTTAACTATCATTGTCTTATTTTTGTATTAAATCAATTAATTTCAATACACGCTTATCTGGTTTTTCAACTGTTGAAATCATTTGATCAAAATCAAATAAATATCCCTTCATACCTGCATTATGCCCTGCAGCAATATCCAACTCCCGATCACCAATCATTGCTGCTTTCTGGTAATCAACTGCATTTTTTTCTGCAAGATAATTAAGTGACGCTGGATTAGGTTTCCTTGGAAATTTTTGATCTGAAGTAACAAAATCTGAAAACAAATGAATAATATTTGTTTCCCTAAGCATATCAATTGCGCTTTGATCCCTATGGGTTAATAAAAAGTTTTGTCCACCATTATCAACCACCCATTTACAAACTTCTTTTGCACCAGGAAATAATTTTGCATTTTTTTGACTCTGTCTTTCTAAATCATCATAGCTTACCCTCAATTGTTCAACATCTAAATTCAAATTTGTTTCTTGATAAATTTGAATTGCTTGTCTAACAGATTTTTCTCGCATAATTTTATAAATTTCTGTTCTAGTCGCAATTACATTTTGTAAACGTAACGCTTCTTGAAATGCCTTAACCATCTCAGGATAAGTATCAAAAAGCGTCCCATCAAAGTCCCAAAAATAATTATTTATCATTTTATACCCTCCAAATATTCTTTACACCAAAAAGATGTATTAGAGTTGATTCTAATACATCCTTTATTTTTTCTCTGTATCAAAAATAATTGTTACTGGTCCATCATTTATAAGTTCAACATCCATATCTGCTCCAAATTGACCTGGTTTAACAATAGTTACTATTTCAGCCAATTTTTGATTAAATTCATCATAATGTTCCTCAGCTAAATTAGGTTCTTCAGAATCTGTAAAGCTTGGTCTATTCCCTTTTTTTGTTGACGCGTACAAAGTAAATTGTGAAACAGATAGAATTTCTCCATTTATTTCTTGAATACTTAAATTCATTTTTCCCATATCATCTTCAAATAATCTGGAATTAGAGATTTTTTTTACCATATAATCTATCTCAGTAGATGTATCACCCGTCTTAAATCCCACCAATAAAAGATATCCTACATTAATCTGATTTAATACCTGACCATTTACCGAAACACTAGCCTTTTTAACACGTTGAACAACAATTTTCACTTCTTTAGTACCTCCATTAGAAAATTAATGAATTTTCCTTTTAACAGCATAAACGTCTTCAACACTTTTCAAAGTTTCCATAATTCTTTCTAATTGAACAATATCTTTTACGCCAACTGAAACATCCATTGTCGCAATTTTATTATTATCAACACGGCCATTAACTGAGCTTAATTGCTTAGTTGTATTATTCAATGATTGTAAAATATCATTCAAAAGTCCAGAACGATTGTACCCTTGGATTTCCAAATCAGATTGATAATTAGATTTATCATCCATGGTTTTATCCCATTTAACACTAATAATTCTTTCCCCGGACTCTTCAGCTTTAATAACATTAGGACATTCAGTTCTATGAACTGAAACACCACGCCCCTTTGTAATATAACCAATAATGTCATCTCCTGGAATAGGATTACAGCAATGACTTAATCGAACAAGTAAGTTATCGACGCCATCAATTACAACACCACCATCATGGCTACTTTTACGATTTTTTTCAGATACGTCTGGTTTTTTCATTTCTTTATGTTCTTCAAGGATTGCCTTCTGCTCATTAACTTGTCGAACTTCTTCTTCTTTAGAGCGAATATCTTCCGTTAAAGCATTGGCGACACCTAACGTTGCTACCTCTCCAAATCCAATTGCAGCATACAAGTCATCTGATTCAGACAATTGTCTTTTATCCAAAAGCTGTTTCATATTTTCTTTTGTAATGACTTTTTTAGGATCAAATCCTAAATCAATTAATTGCATCGTCAATAAATCTTCACCTTTAGCTGCATTAGCAACACGATCTTGTAGTTTGAAGAAGTGTTTAATTTTATTTCTAGCTTTATTTGTATGCACCAAATTAACCCAATCACGGCTTGGTCCTATTGAACTTTTACTAGTTAAGATATCAACAATGTCTCCATTTTTGACTTGATAATCTAATGGCACAATCTTTCCGTTAACTTTTGCACCCGTTGTATGATGTCCAATTTCAGTATGAATACTGTAGGCCATATCAAGTGGTCCTGCACCTTTGGGTAATTCAAAAACATCACCTTTAGGTGTGAATACATAAACGCGGTCACCAAAGATATCGCCTTTAACACTTTCCATAAAAGCAGAAGCATCATCAGTCTCATCTTGTAATTCAATAATTTCTTTAAACCAATTTAATTTTGTACCCGCGTCATCTTGCTGAACTTTCTCTTTCACACCTTCTTTGTAAGCCCAATGTGCTGCTACACCAAATTCAGCTATTTCATGCATCTCTTTTGTTCTAATTTGAACTTCAAAAGGACGTCCCTCTGGTCCGACAACAGTCGTATGCAGAGACTGGTACAAGTTAGCCTTTGGAATCGCAATATAGTCTTTAAATCTTCCAGGCATTGGTTTCCATCTAGAATGTATTGCCCCAAGTACCGCATAACAATCTTTAATTGATCCAACAATTACTCTAACAGCTAGGAGGTCATAAATTTGAGAGAATTGTTTATGTTGGTCTTTCATCTTTTTATAGACAGAATACAAATGCTTTGGTCGCCCATAAATTTCGCTTGAAACTTTTAAATCACTAATGGAAACTTTTATTTCTTCAATAGCTCCAGAAATATAAGCCTCACGTTCTTCACGTTTAGAATTCATCAAATGAACAATTCGATAGTATTGTTGGGGGTTCAGATAACGTAATGAACTATCTTCTAATTCCCACTTAATCGTACTAATACCTAAACGGTCTGCCAATGGTGCATATATTTCTAACGTTTCATTTGCAATTCGTCGTTGCTTATCTGGACGTAAGTGTTTTAACGTCCGCATATTATGTAACCTATCTGCTAATTTCACAATAATAACACGTAAATCTTTAGACATCGCTAACAATAATTTACGATGATTTTCAGCTAATTGCTCTTGATGAGATTTATATTGAATTTGACCTAATTTTGTTACACCATCGACAATTACTTGCACATCTTTACCAAAAAGTTCGCCTACATCACCTAAAGTAACTGGTGTGTCTTCAACAACATCATGTAAAAATCCTGCACTAACAGTCTCCGGATCCATTTTTAATTCTGCAAGAATACCAGCAACTTGTATTGGGTGCATTATATATGGTTCGCCAGACTTACGATATTGATTCTTATGAACATAGGTAGCAAAATCACATGCTTTTTGTACAAATGCAACATGTTCTTCATTCATATAGCTTTCAACGATTTCCAAAACGTCTCTAGCACTCCACATTTCTTCTTTTGTCATATCTACACACCTCTTTTTATATAAAATAAAAATACGCGATTCCATAATGCAGTCCGCGTACTCATGTATTCATAAAGTATTTGTATTATTTTTTTGAAATTCCCCATGTTAATAATGATAAACAAAGATAAATAATTGCAAAAAAGATAGTGATACTTTGAAATAAATGGCACAACACACCTATTGCAAAAATAACTGGAAAGAAAAAGTTAAAAATCAAACTATGATCATTTCTACCAATAATAACACCAATAATGATAGAAAAAATGACATTTACTATAAATAAAGAAACACCAATTTTTATAACATCGTTTGCATTAACTAAGGTCAGTACCATCGGGACCACAATTCCGATGGCAATACTTACCGTTAAGTACCATGCAGCTGTTATGCTTAGAAAATTTTTCAAAAATATTTCCTCATTTCGTTTTCTCATGCCTTACTTAACTTAATTCACTAACAAATGAAAGGCTCGCTAATAAGTATAACGGAGCAGTCTCTGCACGTAAAATTCTAGGTCCTAAGCCTACCTTTTGATAACCAGCTGTAGCTAACTTATCAATTTCTGATTTTGAAATACCACCCTCTGAACCAAATACCGCAATCATATTTTGATTAGGTTCAATCAAATCAAATGATTTTTTTAGTTGGCTAACCTCACCTTGTTTAGCAGATTCTTCATATGCAACAATCTGAATATCATAAGATTGTTGAAATATCTCATCAATTTTTTTAGCGTATGAAATCGTTGGAATTTTAGTTCGATGTGCTTGTTCTGCAGCACCCTTAGCAATTTTTTTTAAACGTTCAATTTTTTTAGCCTGCTTTTTTTGATCCCATTTTGCAATAGAAAAATCACTATTAAAAAATATAAAATGGGCAGCCCCCATTTCTGTACCTTTTTGTACAATCCAGTCTGCCTTATCTTTTTTTGAAAGAGCCGACGCAATTGTTACTTCTACTGGCAACTCAACTAATGTTTCTACTGTCTTTTGATAATCAAAAGTAGCTGAACTTTCAGTAACCTGTTTCATCTTTGCAACAACAACCTCTGTTGATTGCTTAACGAGTTCAACTTGATCACCAACAGCCAAACGCATAACTTTAATTGCATGATGAAAATCCTCATCTGTTAAAATTAACTCATCAGATTTCAAAAAATATCTCTGCATCTTTACTACCTAACCTTCCAAATCCATTTTAACTGCAATAATTGAGAACCAGTCACCCATATTTAAAATCTGTTGTATTTCAAATCCACCAGTTACCAGTGACTCCTTGATTAAATCGACTTTATCTGCAATAATCCCAGATGTCACAAAATGGCCACCTGGATTTAAATTTCTTCTAGCTTGCGGAATTAACGGTACAATAATTTCGGACAAAATATTAGCCACAATTAAATCAACCTTATTATCAATACCATTTAGTAAATCATTAGCTGCTACATGTATCTGATTTGCAATTGGATTTAAGTTGAAATTTAATACGGCAGCATCTACTGCAATATCGTCCAAATCATACGCATCAATATGACCAACACCAAGATGTTTTGCAGCAATACTTAAAACACCTGAACCTGTTCCAACATCAATCATAGATTCATTTCCACGTATTACTTGCTCTAGTGCTACCAAAGCTAGCCGGGTTGTGGGATGTGTTCCTGTACCGAATGCTTTACCAGGGTCTAAACGTATCACTTTTTCATCAGGTTGGACCACCTGATATTTCTCCCAACTTGGTACTATTGTTAGGAATCGGGTAACTCTAACCGGATGGTAGTATTGTTGCCATTCCAATCCCCAACCTTGGTCATCCACTTCATTCAATTCAATCAGACCACGTCCCGGATTAAGTCCAAAATCAGCTAATTGATTAACCCTACTCTGTATAGTTGGCAATATTTCAGGAATAAAAATAGTTTCAGGGAAAAAGGCAGAAATCTTTGCTCCATCATTTTGGTGCTCAACTGATGTAAAATCGTTCCCGTCTAAATTATCCTGCATTAATTTTTCAAAATCTTTTGAATCATCAATTTGGACACCTTCAGCACCACTTTCAATTAAAATATTAGAAACCGCTTCTACAGCTTCACTACTTGTTGAGATACTTACTTCTGTCCATTTCAAATTGAAATCCTCCTAAAATTTTGGATAAATTAATCGCATACTTTTTTCTGTACTTTGTGCTTTTTGAATTTTTTCAAAATCGCTAGCTGACCAACTTAGTTCAAAGAATTCAGCATCATCATCATTCAAAAAATCTAACAAATCACTTTGACCATTGTCTAGTACAATTTGTAAATAGTTAATAAATGCTGCTGCCTCTGAGCGTTCCCAACCCGATTTCCCTTGAAAGGGTAATGTTGTTAAATACTCTTTTTCAACTTCCTTTGAGTCAAAACGTTCTTCATCATAGAGTAATATAGCATCCCCAAATGAAATAATGGGTAATTCTGAGTTAACACCTTCAATATCAAGAATTGCTTGTTGTGACTTATTCTCAGCATAAAATGTGAGATCTACTGTAAATGTATGATCCTTTTTCTGCCAATCTAATACAATATCACCATCAAAATCAATTTTTGGTAATTCCTTCTTTAAATAATCAAACAATGTTTCTTGTGCCATACTATCACCTCATATTTTAAATAAATTTAAATTACATCAAATTTTGTTTAGTTCTCAAAGTTTATTATAAAGCATTGCATTCATTCATGCATTAATTAAAGAGGAAAACGATAACAATTTATCGCTTTTTTTGGTAAACTAAGGTTATTAAAATATTGGGGAGGTTTTATTTATGGGAAGAAAGAAAATGATTTTGGATTTAGACACTGGTATTGACGATGCATTGGCTATTGCCTATGCTCTCGCTAGTACCGAAATTGATTTAATTGGTATTGTAGGTTCTTACGGTAACCTGCAAATGCTAGCTGGTGTTCAAAACAGTTTGAACTTACTTAATTTATTAGGTGAATCAAATATTCCAGTTTATCTCGGTGAGAAACATTCAATCACGACTCAATCTTTTGATACTTTAGAAATAAGCCAAGAAATACATGGTATGAACGGTTTAGGTGACATAAAAATCCCTAAATCAAGCCAACCATACGCCTCAGAATCTGGAATCGATTTTATTATCGATTCTGCACATGAATTTCAATCAGATTTAATTATTGTGCCTACTGGTCCATTAACGAACTTATCATTAGCCATAAAAAAAGATCCTAAAATTGAAACATTAATTGGTAAAGTCGTTTTAATGGGTGGTGCTTTAACAATCCCTGGAAATGTAACTGCCGTTGCTGAAGCAAATATTAATCAAGATCCAGAAGCCGCAAATGAAGTATTCCAAAGTAAATTGCCTATTACAATGGTAGGTCTAGACGTAACACTTAAAACACTTTTAACAAAAAAAGAAACAGAGCTATGGCGTGAAATTGACAGTCCATCAAGTCGAGCTTTCGCCGATATTGTTGATTACTATATTAACGCCTATGCAAACCTAAAAACAAATTTAGACGGCTGTGCTTTGCATGACCCCTTAGCTGTTGCCGTTGCTATAGATGCATCTTTAGTCACTACTTTACCTATCAATATGAAAGTTGACACAGAAGCGCCTTTTTCTGGACGTACAATCGGTGACGAGACACGCCTAAATTCAAATCAAGCAACAACGGTTGTCGCTGTTGCCGTTGAAACCGAAAGATTCTTATCGACTTTTATGACACGTTTATCAACTTTATTTTCAAAAAATTAAATTTAACGGAGTTTACTTATGCAATATCTCGGTCCATTCATTCTTTCCATTTGGTTTATTATGACCACTATTATTTATATTTCTACATTTACGAAAAAAAAACGTCGAAAATTTTCATATAAGTCACTTTTTTTTGGCTCGTTAGCCTGGGAAAAAAATAGTCGTAACTGGCTATTGATACTGGGACTTTTTTCGCTTATTAGTTTAAATCCTATTACAGATACATTTATCTTTTTGATGATACTTGGTGGTTACATTGCTGTTACCTCATGTTTAAACTTATTCTTACATCATGGTAATCGCCGTCAAACTATTCTAATCATTATTCTTTCCTTCTTTTTAATTTTAGCAGCATTCTATCCTTTATTATCAAATTTTAAATAAGTAAAGATAGTTGCTTTAAATTAACTCAAAGACGATAATGTAAGCGTTAACTGTAATTTTAATAAACTTTATTATTCATACTACTATTTATTCAAGGGAGATCACTATGCCACATATAATCGGTGTTGATATTGGAACAACAAGCACGAAAGCAGTTTTATACGATCTTAAAGGTACCGTAATTGAATACGCTAATATTGGTTACTCACTTTATCAAGAAGAAAATGGGATGGCTGAACAAGATCCTGATGAAATTTATGCTGCTGTAACAAAAGCAATCACTGAGGTCAATAAAAAAGCGAACTTACGCCCCACTGATTTAAAAGGCGTTTCATTTTCAGCTGCCATGCACAGTTTAATTCTACTTGATAAAAATCATAAACCGTTAACTAGATCGATTACTTGGGCTGATAACAGAGCTAGCAAGTGGAGTGATGATTTAAATGAATCAGGTGTTGGTCATGAAATTTATCTCAAAACTGGAACACCTATTCATCCTATGTCACCATTATCAAAACTAATTTGGTTAAAGAATGATAAACCAGATTTATTTAATCAGGCAGCCTATTTTGTTGGTATTAAAGATTATATTTTATATCAATTATTTGATCGACTTGTTATTGATCATTCTTTAGCGTCAGCTACAGGCTTATTCAATATTTTTAATTTAGATTGGGATAAGCAAGCATTATCTGTAACTGGTGTCACACCTGAACAGTTACCAGAACTAGTTGAAACAACGTACCAACTATCCGGACTAAATACTGAATTTTCTAAAATAACTGGTATCCAACGTGATGTTCCTTTTATTGTTGGTGCAAGTGATGGTGTTCTATCAAACCTTGGTGTTAATGCTATCGAACCGGGTGTTGCGGCTGTCACAATTGGTACGAGTGGTGCCGTTAGAATGGTTATCGATCACCCTGTTACAGATCCTAAAGGTAGACTATTCTGTTATGCGCTCGCCAAAAATAAATGGGTCATTGGTGGGCCAGTTAACAATGGCGGTATCGTCTTCCGCTGGTTGCGCGATGAGATATTTACACCCGAAAAAATTACTGCTGAACAAATGAAAATTGATCCCTATGAAGTCATCACTCAAATTGCAGAAAAGGTTCCTGCCGGTTCCGATGGACTCCTCTTCCACCCCTATCTTGGTGGCGAACGGGCACCACTCTGGGATGCTAATGCTAGAGGTTCATTCTTTGGTTTAACACGTCAACATACACGTGCGCATATGGCTCGAGCTGTACTTGAAGGGATCGTTTTCAATTTAGACATGGTCATGTTAGCACTAACTGAAATTGCTGGGAAACCCACTAGAATCCAAGCAACAGGTGGTTTTGCCCAATCATCTTTATGGCGACAATTATTAGCCGATATTTTTGAACAAGAAGTTACAATTCCTGAAAGTTTTGAAAGTTCTTGTCTTGGCGCAGCTGTCTTAGGAATGCAAAGTTTACATTTAATTGCTGATCTATCTGCTGTTGAAAATATGATTGGTTCCATGCATGTCCACCAACCACAAAAAGAAAACTTTGAAGTATATCGTGAGCTATTACCTATATTTGTTCGAGTAAGTAGGTCATTAAGCGCTGAATATAAAAATATTGCTGATTTCCAGCGGAAACATTATCATCAAATCTAGTTTCATTGGGGGAAAGTTACTATGCCACTTTTAATTGTTTTTATTGGGATTCTCTTTTTACTTTTATTAATCATTAAATTTAAATTAAATACATTTGTTTCATTAATTATCACATCATTTGTTGTTGCCATTGGATTAGGGATGCCTTTAGATAAAATCACGACTTCTATCGAAAATGGTATTGGTAGTCAATTAGGTCATTTATCCTTAGTCTTCGGTTTTGGTGCTATGCTAGGTAAACTGGTTGCTGATTCAGGTGGTGCTTATCGGATTGCGACTACTTTAATTAACCGATTTGGTCGAAAATGGATTCAATTAGCAGTCGTACTTGCATCATTCATTATTGGTATTGCATTATTTTTCGAAGTTGGTATTGTTTTATTGATCCCAATCGTTTTTGCGATTGCTACGGAATTAGGAATTTCAGTTTTATATCTTGGGATTCCCATGGCAGCTGCACTTTCAGTTACTCATGGCTTTTTACCACCTCACCCCGCCCCAACTGCAATTGCATCAGCACTAAATGCTAATGTAGGGATGGTTCTTATTTACGGATTACTATTAGCTATTCCGGTAACATTGATTGCCGGTCCACTTTTCGCTATGATTGCAAAAAAATATATTCCTTCGGCATTTAAGCAAAAAGGAAATTTAAGCGCATTAGGAACACAAAAAGAATTTAAACTTGAAGATACACCTAGTTTTGCAATGAGTACTTTGACATCTTTATTTCCCGTTGTAATTATGGCTATTTCAACAGTTTACGACATGATTATTAATAAAGGGATAACACCAAAGAACCCTAACTCTATAGATTCCTTTTTCATGTTCGTTGGGTCTCCTGGCGTTGCCATGCTGCTCTCCCTTCTGTTCGCTATCTATTCAATGGGTATTGCCCGAAAGATCCCAGTCAAAGATATTATGGCTTCTCTTGAAGTTGCCATTAAACAAATTGCAATGCTACTCTTAATCATTGGTGGTGGAGGTGCATTTAAGCAAGTTCTTGTTGATGGTGGTGTCGCAGATGTTATCTCAAGAATGTTTGAATCCTCATCGTTATCACCATTATTGTTAGGCTGGTTAATTGCTGCACTTCTTAGAATTTCTCTTGGTTCTGCAACAGTTGCTGCATTAACAGCTGCCGGTCTAGTCAGTGGTTTAATAGCTGGGTCAGGCGTTGATCCTGCATTAATGGTTATCGCCATTGGTTCAGGTAGTTTAATTGCATCTCACGTAAACGATGCTGGTTTCTGGATGATTAAAGAATATTTTGATCTAACCGTTAAAGAAACACTCGCAACGTGGACCGTTCTTGAAACAGTCGTCTCTGTTTCAGGGCTCGGTGGTGTTATGCTTATTAACTTATTCGTATAAATTAATAAAAGGCTAAGTTATTTTAGATAACTTAGCCTTTTATTATGTTGTTAAATTTAGACATGTGTTAAAATAGACACCATTCTAAATTGAAATTATTGGAGGCAATATTATGGATTCACTATCTGCTATCTTATTATTACTTGGTGGCGTGGTTATCGCAAATGTGATTGCTGTTAAGTTTCCAAAAGTTCCACAAGCTTTTTATCAAATTGGTATAGGATTAGCGCTTTCTTTATTACCAAATTTCCAACATTTCGAACTTAACCCAGAATTATTTTTTATGATAATCGTTGCACCTATTATTTTCAATGAAGCCCAAAATACATCTAGAAGAGCATTAGCTAGAAATATTTTAACGACGCTTTCATTAGCCATCATTTTAGTTGGTGCAACAATAATTGTCACTGGGTTTTTAGTTCACTCAGTCTTACCTGATTTATCACTTGCCTTAGCATTTGCGTTAGCAGCGATTGTCACACCCACAGATACAGTAGCAGTATCTTCAGTGACAAAAAATTTACCGATTCCTGAGTCAATGATGAATATATTGGAAAATGAATCCTTGTTTAATGATGCATCTGGTATTGTTGGTCTTAGTTTAGCATTAACTGCTTTCTCTTCAGGTACTTTTTCTATGAACGAAGGTCTAAGTGCTTTTAGCACATCATTTTTTGGTGGACTCTTAATTGGTGCATTTTTAGGATTAGTATTCGTTAAAATAAGGTTAACGTTACTAAATTGGCACATCGAAGATACAGCAATTATGATTCCAATTGAAATAATAACTCCTTTTTTAATTTATTTTATATCTGAAGAATTAGGTTGTTCAGGTATTTTAGCAGTCGTTGCTGCCGGTTTAATTCATGGTGTTCAAAAAGATCGTTTACGGTTATCTTCAACTAAATTACAATTTATATCAAGTAGTATTTGGAAAGTACTTACAGATGCTTTAAATGGGTTTGTTTTTGTAGTTCTAGGTTTAACATTGCCTACTGTTACCTCGGATTTATTAAAAAGCTCAGGATTTAATTCACTAATTTTACTTGTTATTAGTATTGGTATTTACTTTATTATGACACTAATGCGTTTTCTATGGTCCCACTTCCTATTAAAAAATTTATCAACAAAAGACGATTTTACATTTGCCCTAAGTGGAATTCACGGAACAATTACACTATCCATGGCATACTCATTACCATTAGTAACTGTTTCAGGAATTGAATTCCCTATGAGAAATGAAATCATTTTTATAGCTGCATTAGTTATATTAATTAGCATGTTAGTTCCTACTTTCCTACTACCGCACTTAATTACCAAAAAGAATGAGATTACTATTTTAGAAAATATTGGTGAAATTCGTTCTAAGATGGTTATTTACACTGTTGAACAACTTAATGTCACAAATATTCCTAGTCCAGAAAGACAAACAGTAATTGAAACGCTATATAACCAACAAAATTTTTTAAAACGGCCTAAAAAGAGTGATTTTTATGACCTATTAGAAAAAACACAAGAAATTGAAGAAAATATTTTGCATGAATTATTATCGAGTGGTCAGGTTTCTGAAAAAACTGGTTCTTGGTACGAAAAGTATCTTGCTACAACTTATCAATCAACCCGTGGATTTTCACTTAAACATCTCATAATACACTTGAAATTCTATTCACTTCATTTATTTAAACATTTTGCTATTAAGAAAGGCGAAAAAGCGCTATCTCAGGTTACTGAAAATCAAAAAAATACTTTCAAAAAATATTATAATAATACAAAAGATGACTTTATTTTAATGGAGGAATCTAGTTATCAGGCAGCAATTACTTATTTAACCTCTATTACCACTGTTGACAATTCAATGGCCGTTACTCTGGTTAGACAATTTTTATCAGTTAGACACAGAAGAATGTTTTCAAATGAGACTGAACTTATCTTACAAAATAATATTTTTATAAATGCCTTTCAATTAGAATATAATTTTGTTCAACTTCAATTAGAACAAAAATTAATCACCCCTGCAACGGCAAATCTGTTAAGAGAACAAATTTCATACGATGAGATGGTTTACATGCAAAATAATGAAGCATACTTATCATAAAAAAAACGACAACCAGACTTTTCCGGTTGTCGTTTTTACTTATTTTTTCTTAGATTCTTCATCTTCATCAATTTTCAAGACTGCCATAAATGCTTCTTGTGGAATCTCAACATTACCAACTTGTTTCATTCGTTTCTTACCAGCTTTTTGTTTTTCCAAAAGTTTCATACGGCGTGTTCGATCTCCACCATACAATTTAGCTGTAACATCCTTACGGTATGCTTTAATATTTGTTCTTGCAATAATTTTTTGTCCAGCAGCAGCTTGAACTGGAATTTCAAACATTTGGCGCGGAATTAATGATCTTAATTTATTGACGATACCTTTTCCACGTTCAAAAGAAAAATCACGATGAACAATAAAACTCAATGCATCAACTGCTTCACCATTCAACAAGATATCAACTTTAATTAAATCACTTGGACGGTAACCCTCTTCTTCATAATCCAGGGATGCATATCCACGTGTATTAGATTTTAATTTATCAAAGAAATCAAAGATAATTTCTGATAAAGGCATATGATAAATAATATTTACACGGAATTCATCTAAGTAATCCATCGTCTCAAAAACACCACGTTTTTTTTGACAAAGTTCCATGACTGCTCCAACATATTCATTAGGTACCATAATACTTGCTTTCACATAAGGTTCGTTAATTTGCTTAATTGATGATGGTTCTGGCATTTCAGAAGGGTTAGAAACAATTATTTTCTCACCATCAGTTAAATCAACATGATAAATTACAGATGGTGCCGTTGTAATCAAATCTAACCCAGATTCACGTTCTAACCGCTCTTGGACAACATCCATGTGTAATAACCCTAAAAATCCACAACGGAACCCAAATCCTAGTGCTTGTGACGTTTCTGGTTCAAATTGTAAAGCAGCATCATTTAATTGTAATCTTTCAAGTGCCTCACGTAATTCATTATATTTTGAATTATCTACGGGATATAACCCACAATAAACCATAGGATTAATTGCACGGTAACCATCTAGTGCTTCAGTTGCTGGATTGTCAGCTGAAGTTACTGTATCACCAACTCGTGTATCTCGAATATCTTTAATTGCCGCTGTAACATACCCAACATCTCCGGCCATTAAAAAATCACGATTAACTGCTTTGGGTGACATAACCCCAACTTCAGTCACTTCATATTTTTTCTTACTATTCATTAATTCAATTGTGTCGCCAGGTTTTACAACACCGTCAACCACCCGAATACTCAAAACAACGCCACGGTAACTATCATAGATTGAATCAAAAATTAAAGCTTTCAATGGTTTTTTTAAATCACCATTTGGTGCAGGAATTTTCGTTACAATCTGTTCCAGCATCTCTTCAATACCAATACCATTTTTAGCACTTGCCAGAACGGCATCAGAGGCATCTAATCCGATAACATCTTCAATTTCTTTTTTTACCATTTCAACATTAGCAGATGGTAAGTCAATTTTATTAATAACTGGTAAAATCTCCAAATCATCATCAATCGCTAAATAAACGTTTGCGAGTGTCTGTGCCTCAACACCTTGAGCAGCGTCTACAACAAGTACAGCACCTTCACAAGCCGCCAAACTCCTTGAAACTTCATAAGTGAAATCAACATGTCCTGGTGTATCAATTAAATGAAAGATATATGTTTCACCATCTTTAGCAAGATAATGTAATTCAACCGCATTTAATTTAATTGTAATTCCACGTTCTCGTTCAAGATCCATCGAATCGAGTAATTGATTTTGCATCTCACGTTTAGTAACTGTATCAGTCATCTCGAGGATACGATCCGCAAGTGTGGATTTTCCATGATCAATATGTGCTACAATCGAAAAGTTTCGAATATGTTTTTGTCTATCTTGCATTTCTTCAAAATCCATTAATAGCGTCCTACTTTCTTGTTTCTATCTCTTCTGATTATAACAATCAACGCTACTAAACACAATTACAGTTCGCATACAAAAAAATAGAATCATCTTAGAAGACGATTCTATTTTTAACTTTATTTCTTATTTTTAAATTGATCTTTTAACTTATCAAATAAATTACCTTCGCCAACAACGTTTTTACCGCTAGCTGTAGCAAATTCTTTCAAAGCATCTTTTTGTTCTTTTTTAAGATTACGAGGTGTTTCAATATTAACCGTCACTTCTTGATCACCATTACCCTTACCATGTAATTTAGGCGCACCCTTATCACGTAATCTGAAAGTCGTTCCAGTCTGTGTTCCAGCGGGAATCTTCATTTTTACATCTCCATGAACGGTTGGAACCGTTACTTCGTCGCCCAATGCAGCTTGGACAAAGCTAATTGGAACATCAATGTAAATATCAGGACCTTCACGGTCAAATGTGCCACTAGCCTGAACTCTAAAGATAATGTATAAATCTCCATAAGGTCCACTATTTTCACCAGATTCACCTTGTCCTTGAAGACGCATCTGTTGACCATCTTCAACACCAGCAGGAACAGTTACTTTAACTTCATGTCTTTCATCAATATGGCCTGATCCATGACATGTATCACATTTTTCTTTAATCTCTTTACCTGTACCATGACAAATATCACATTCTTGTTCAGTCATCATGTTTCCAAGTGGCGTACGACGCTCAACTTGGATAGTACCTCGACCACCACATTTATGACATGTAATTGGAGAAGTTCCAGGTTTTGCTCCAGAACCAGAACAAGTAGCACATAGACTTTTACGATTGTATTTAATTGTTGATTCTTTACCAAAAACACCTTCATTAAATGTCAATGTCATCTCGTATTGCAAATCACGACCTGCTCGTGGAGCGGTTGGATCTTGGGAAGCACCACCACCGCCGAAAAATGAACTGAAAATATCTTCAAATCCACCGCCGCCAAATCCACCTTGTTGTCCTTGACCACCAAATCCTCGGTAAGCACCACCTTGAGACCCAGCTGAACCATATTGATCGTATTCAGCTTTCTTTTGTGGATCACCAACTGTTTCATATGCTTCAGTGATTTCTTTAAATTTATCTTCGGCACCAGCATCCTTATTAATATCCGGATGATATTGTTTAGATAACTTACGATACGCTTTTTTTATTTCTTCAGGTGACGAATCTTTAGTCACACCAAGTACATTATATGGATCTTTGTTCTCTGCCATTCCGTACCTCCGAATAACCTTTTTGGTTTTTATTGCTCTAAATAGGATAACATGTCTAACATGAAATAAAAAGCCAAAGTCCCAAAGGCCTTTGACTTTCTATCACACTCAAAATTTAGTAAAGATTACTTCTTATCTTCAGGGTTAACTTCTTCGAAGTCACCATCGACAGTTTCATCTTTAGGGTCTTTAGCCGTGCCTTCAGCACCAGCTTCACCTTGAGCTTCTTGTGCTTGTTGATACAATTTAACAGTTAAGTCTTGAACAATTTTATTCAATTCATCTTTCTTAACTTTCATATCTTCAACATTGTTATCTTCTTGAGCTTTCTTCAAAGCATCACGAGCATCTTCAGCAGATTTAATTTCTTCTTCAGTTACTTTACCTTTTAATTCTTCCAAAGTTTTATCAACTGAGAATAATAATTGATCAACTTCATTCTTCAAATCAACTTCTTCTTTACGTGCCTTATCTGCTTCTTCGTTTTCTTTAGCTTCATTAACCATGCGTTCGATTTCGTCTTCTGCAAGACCACCTGAACTCTTGATTGTAATTTTTTGTTCTTTGTTTGTGCCTAAATCTTTAGCAGAAACGTTAACAATACCATTTTTATCAATATCAAATTTAACTTCAATTTGAGGGATTCCACGAGGTGCAGCAGGAATATCATTTAATTGGAAACGGCCTAATGTTTTATTATCAGTAGCCATTGGACGTTCACCTTGTAAGACATGGATATCAACGGCAGGTTGGTTATCTGCAGCTGTTGAGAACGTTTGTGACTTGCTTGTTGGGATCGTTGTATTACGATCAATTAACTTAGTAAAGACGCTACCCATTGTTTCAATACCCAATGAAAGTGGTGTTACATCAAGTAAAACAACATCCTTAACATCACCAGTAATGACACCACCTTGAATTGCAGCACCAAGTGCAACAGCTTCATCAGGGTTAACTGATTGGTTAGGTTTGTGATCTGTTTCTTTTTCAACTAATGCTTGAACAGCAGGAATACGTGTTGAACCACCAACCAAGATAACTTGATCAATATCAGCATTTGTTAATCCAGCATCTTTTAAAGCATTTTGAACTGGAATACGTGTACGTTCAACTAAGTCTTGTGTAAGATTATCAAATTTTGCACGTGATAATGTTGCTTCTAAATGTAAAGGTCCAGCAGCACCGGCTGTAATAAATGGTAAGCTAATTTGTGCACTAGTAACACCAGATACATCTTTTTTAGCTTTTTCAGCAGCATCTTTAAGACGTTGCATTGCCATTTTATCTTTTGATAAGTCAATACCATTTTCTTTTTTGAAGGTCTCAACTAACCAGTCCATGATTTTTTGATCAAAATCATCTCCACCAAGTTTAGTATCACCGTTTGTTGATAGTACTTCAAAGACACCATCACCTAATTCAAGGATAGAAACATCAAATGTACCACCACCTAAATCGAATACAAGGATTTTTTCATCTTTTTCAGTATTTTCAAGACCATATGCTAAAGCAGCAGCAGTAGGTTCGTTAACAATACGTTCAACTTCTAAACCGGCAATTTTACCAGCATCTTTTGTAGCTTGACGTTGTGAATCGTTAAAGTAAGCAGGAACTGTAATAACAGCTTGTGTTACTGATTCGCCTAAGTAAGCTTCAGAATATTCTTTGATGTATTGTAAAATCATAGCAGAAACTTCTTGTGGTGTGTATGATTTTCCTTGAATATCTACTTTGTAGCCTTCTTCTCCCATGTGACGTTTAATTGATGCAACAGTATCAGGGTTTGTGATTGCTTGGCGTTTAGCAACTTCACCAACTTGAGTTTCGCCATCTTTAAATGAAACAACAGATGGTGTTGTACGATTTCCTTCTGGGTTTGTAATAATTTTTGCTTCTTTACCTTCTAACACAGCAACAGCTGAGTTAGTTGTTCCTAAATCAATTCCTATAATTTTTGCCATAATTTATCTACCTCTTCTTATATTATTATTGAGCGACAACGACCATTGCTGGACGTAACACTCTATCTTTTAATTTATATCCTTTTTGAAGGACTTGAACAATTGTATCTGCTTTTTGATCATCAGAAGCTGGAACTGTTTGAACTGCTTGGTGAACATTTGGATCAAAAGTAACGTCATCAGTTGCAATTTCTATAACGTCATTATTAGTTAATGCTTTTTGTGCATCTTTATAAACTAATTCAATACCTTTTTTAAGTTGTTCGCCACTCTCAGTGTCAACCTCAATTGCCAATGCTCGTTCCAAATTATCGATAACTGGTAGAACATCTTTAGCTAATGATTGCCCGCTATACTTTAAGAGTTGTTCTTGTTCTTTCTTAAAGCGTGTATTCATATTTGCCATTTCGGCTTCTGCTCGTAAATATTTATCTTCCATTGTGTCTAAACTAGCTTGTAACTCAACTAATTTATCTGCATCAGAAGGCTTTTTACTAAATTTTTCTTTTACTTTATCAGTAACAGAACTTTTTTTCTCATTTTGATTAGTTGCTTCACTAGACTGATGTTGCTCTTGTGTAACATCTTCTTCAACTAAATCTTCTTTGGCATCTTTAACCACACACAACACCCCTTTTCTTATTTATCAAATTGTTGATAATAATCTAACAATTTTTTAGCAAGCTCATCACTAAATGCATCTAATAAACCAATCATTTTTGAATATGGCATATTTGTAGGACCCAATAATGCGATAACCCCTTGACCATGGTCACTAACATCATAACTAGCTGATATAAGACTATAGTTATCAAGTAATTGGTTCGTTAATTCCTCACCAATTTTAATTTGAATAGGTTTACCTTGAATTCCAATTAATTCACCAATATTCTTGTTATTTGATGTGTCTACTAAATCATATAATGATTTTAATTCATCCACGTTACTATCGGTAGCAAAATCTAATATATTAGATTTACCGCCAACAAAAACTTGTTCACGTGCTGCCTGCTTTAAAATATTACCAAAAATATCTAAAATACCAGCTGGCCTACGCATATAATTAACCAACATAACTGGGATACTTGTTCTTAACTTCTTAGAAATTTCAGCTAATGACAACCCAATTAATTGGTCATTCAACAACCTTGTTACGGCTTCTAAATCTGATCCGTTAATCGATTTAGGAATACTGAATGTCTGATTCTCAACAACGCCACTACTCATCACAAGAATAGCCATAATTCGATGATTTCCTAATGGTACTAATCGAAAACCTTCGAGACGACTTTCCATTGTTTCAGGTCGTAAAGAAATCGCTGTATAATTTGTTAAGTCCGAAAGAATCTTAGTTGATTCTGCAAATATTTCATCAATCTTTTGAAAATGAACACCAAGAGAATTTTGAATATTCGCTAATTCCGCTGCTGGAACAACGCCGGGTTTAACAATGTGATCAACATAATATCGATAACCTAAAAATGAAGGAATTCTACCAGAAGAAGAATGTGTTTTTTTAATTAACCCATTATTTTCCAATGTCACCATTTCATTTCTGATAGTTGCTGAACTTACATGCATTGGTAAAAAATCAACGACCGATTTAGAACCAACAGGTTGACCAACCTCTGTATATACTCTGACAATTGCTTCTAACACTAACATTTGTCTTTCTGTTAGCATGATCAATCACCTCTTTTTAGCACTTAACACAATGGAGTGCTAAGACAACTATTAATATACTAAATGTTGAGATTATTGTCAAGGAATGCACTCACTTTTTTAAAGAAAATGGCTGACTAAATATATCCTATTTAGTCAGCCATTAAACCAATACTTATATGTGTTGGTCAAAATAAGTATTAGTATTTTTTTTATCTTTATTTAATTGCGTAATTAATCCAGGAATACCTTCAAATTTAACTTCACTTCTCAAATATGCTAACCATTGAACCGTAACAATTTGGCCATAAATCATCTCGTTGAAATCAAATAAATTTATTTCGACCGTTAATTCACGATTTTTTCCAAACGTTACGTTGTAGCCAATAGATGCCATCCCACGATACCAGACATCACCAACCTGAACGCTAGTCACATATATTCCGGGTCCCGGAATTCGAATGTGTTCATTGAATTCTAAATTTAATGTTGGAAAGCCAAGTTCTCTACCTCTAGCTTCACCGTGAACAACTTTACCAAGTGTTTCATATTTATAGCCCAATAACTTATTAACATCGCTAATATGTCCGTTATCAATTTCCATTCTAATTCGAGATGAACTTATCTTTTGATGATTCGTCGCTAATTCAGGCACAGTAATAATTTCAAATTTTTGATTAGCATATAAAGGTAGTGTATCCATATTTGCGATATCTTTTTTACCATACGTATAATCAAATCCTGCAACTACTACCTTTACATGCAATGCAACCATATATTTATCGACAAAATCTTGTGGTTCCATTTTTGCTAAACTATTATTTAGCGTTAAAATATAAAAAATATCAACGCCTAATTGCTTCATTAATAATATTTTTTTTTCCATAGACGTTAAATATTTTACACTTTGTTCGGGTGCTTTTTGAAATTGTACTGACGGATGCTTATCAAATGTCATTACTGCAAGTTTAATATTTTTTTCGTTAGCTTTTTGCTTAGCTTCTTGTATTACTTTTTGATGTCCTAAATGAACACCGTCAAAAAAACCCATAGCAAGTGAAATAGAATCATTACTAATTTCGTTAGGGTTATACGGTTCAGTTAAATAAATAACTTTCATGTTCCAATATCTTCCTTTATCCTAAATCAAACATTGTCTCAGACTGATAACGATTTTTTTCACTATTCAATCTGTATAAACATCTAATTTTATTTTCATAAACTAGAGAAACTGTTGGCTCATTATTAAACGAATCAACTGCTAAAAATCCACCATTTTGGACAATAAGCCACTGTTCAGTTGTTAATTCATACCTTTTAAATGATGTTAGCGCTGTATCAATTGGATATAACAACGATTCTAACGTCCCATTGACTTTAGCCTCATTTAATTGGTCCAGGGTAAACGCCTTATCAATTCTAAAACCGCCGCTTTCCAGTCTAGTCAGGTCGGACATAACTGCAGGTACACCTAATTTTTTACCGAGATCAACAGCTAGCGTCCTAACATAGGTCCCTTTTCCACATGCAACTTCAAAATAAATTTTTTGTCTTTTATTTTCTAAATCATATTCTGTAGCTTTCGTTTGAATAAATGAAGTCACCGTTATTTGTCTTTCTGGACGTTCCACTGTTTCACCTTTACGAGCGTAATCATATAAGCGACGTCCGTTTACTTTAACAGCTGAGAACATTGGTGGAATTTGAATCATTGTACCTGTCATCTGGTTCATAACATCATCAATTTCTTCCGATGTGAAAGGATCTATAATCTCTTTTTCTTCGATTATTTCGCCATCTAAATCTTCAGTTTCTGTAGAGAAACCAAGTGTTATTTCACCCGCATATACTTTGCCAGAATTCATCAAATAGTTTACTGTTTTTGTCGCTTTACCAATACAAATCGGTAGAACACCATCAACATTTGGATCAAGAGTACCTGAATGACCAACTTTTTTGGTTTGAAAAATGCCACGACACTTAAAAACACAATCATGACTGGTCATACCACGTTCTTTGAATAGTGGAATAATTCCGTCCATTGTCTTACCTCCGTTAATATACTTTTAACAGTATATCATAATCAGTAAAACAAGGGATATCGATTCTAATTTTTATAAATATTGAAATTTCTATTTAAGAGATAACTATCTATCATCATTCCTAAATACCTATTTACCAACAGTTTTAGCTACGTTATTATTCACAAAACTTCCCATAAACATCATAATTTTTTATTCTTTCCATAACGTTATCCATTTCTTTTTGTAGTGCAGGCCGATTTTTATATTTCTTTTTCAAACCCTCACAAAGAGATATTGCTACTTCCTCATCTCCAAAGTTATTATACCGTAAAATATAATCGCCAATATTTTGATAGTCTTTTCTATTTTTAGCTTTAACTATTAAATCTTTAACTATGCTTTCAAACATCATGTTAGCTTCTTTGGGATATAGTGGGTAAATATATTTTCCATAATTCATAAATAAATTCAGATTTTTTTTAATTAATTGTAGCAAAATGGTAGCTTCGTTTTCATCTGCTAATATCTGTGCAAGTTGCCAATTATCAAGTGTTTTAGAAATGTTTTTCAGAATATCAGGGTATTCAGCTTTCCAAAATCCATTATCAACTAAAAGCTTTTTTAATTTTTTATAATCGGAATCATTGCCTTTATATAATGCCTGTTTTAAATACTCAATTCTTTTTTGAACTTGATTTGTCTCCTCATAGATAGTATCTAGTCGAGTATACCAAGGTTGTAAATATTGAATATTTTTATCATTATCTGTAATTAATTTTTTTAGTACTAATTTTTCTGCAACTTCATAGTCTTTTCTTGAAACAGCTAACTCAACTTTAAACATTCTAACATCATCAATATCTAAATTATTATTAATAATTTCTTCTGCTTCTTTAATTTTATTTACTTGGAAGAACAATTTAATTTTAAATAATAAATATTTACTTTTCCTATCTTGTTGTGTATATTCATCAAATCTTGTACTAATTTTATCGGCAATTTTCAATACTTTATCCGTATTTTTTGTATTTAGCAAAGGAAGAATGAGACTGAGTAAATCAAAATCACTCACCGCCCATTCATTCCAAAAATTTTTTTTAGCATATCGAATAACATTCGTAACAATTAATTTTTTCTTTTCATCTGCCCCATCTTTAACAGACAGTTTTTCTACATAAATCCGTATTTTAGAAAGTATACTCTCTTGCTCAATCATAAACCCTAATTCTGTATACTCACTGACCTTTACTAATTGTTCTAATAAATCTAATAATATTAACATAGGTGCTTTTAAATAATTTTGACTAAATCTCACGTCACAAATAGAGAGCAGATTATCGACTACTTCACTAATATTGTCGTATCCTCTCCACGAAACATACCCTTGTTTCCTATTTTCATAAATAATTTCTCGAATTCGTTCCTTTGCATCTTCTATTTCTTCTTCTTCATCCAAAAATCCCAAATCAGCTAATATATCATTCTTTATTTCGTATTTATTCTCAGTATATTTTGTTAGTAATCGAATTAATACTTCTTTTGACTGTGAAGTTAATAATTCTTTATATTGCTCTGAATTCAAATTAGTACCTCTTTCTAATATATATTTTGAAAATTAAATTAATTTTTTAAAGGAAATTACCACACTATCTAATGATTGTTGAATAGTGGTATAAGAAAAATTCATAATTCTTCAAATGAATTAGTATTCAACTACACCATATAATCAAAGATATGAGATACCAATACTTACAACTAATTTTACTTGATTACTATTAAAAATAAAAGATATGATTATATTATAAGATAATATCTCCATTGATGAGGAGAAAAAAAGGCCTAATCACTAAGGATTAGGACCTTCATAAAGTTATCCATCAACAACAGTTTAAATAGAGCAACAAACGGTATCAGGATTTTTATTTTAATATTCAGAATCTATCTTTTTAAGTAATTGATCAATTTTATCACCATATTGAACTGACTCATCTCTTACAAAAACCAATTCTGGTGTTTTATAAATTGATAATCTTGATCCAAGTTCACCACGAATTAATCCAGAAGCTTTTTCCAAACCACGTTGTGTTTTTTGTGCATCTGATGCCATATTTGACAATATACTATAGTAAATTGTCGCCTGTTGTAAATCACCAGTTACATTAACTCCCGTAATTGTGACACCTTCAACTCGAGGATCTCTCACTCGTTTTAAAAGAATATCATTAACTTCTTTTTGAATTTCTTGTGATAAACGACCTACACGGTAATGTTGTGTCATTTTATATCCTCCTATAGTTGTTATGAATTATTTAACTGGAACTTCTTCCATAACGTAGGCTTCAATTTGGTCGCCTTCTCTAATGTCATTGTATTTTTCAATCATGACACCACATTCGAAACCTTGTTTAACAATTTTAGCGTCATCTTTAAAGCGTTTCAAGCTTGCTAATTTACCTTCATAAATAACAATACCATCACGAATTAAACGAACGCCGCTATCTCTTTCGATGTAACCTTCAGTGACGTAAGCACCACCAATTGTTCCAACTTTTGTAACTTTATATGTTTCACGAATTTCAACTTGTCCAGTTATTTTTTCTTCAAAGACTGGTTCAAGCATTCCCTTCATAGCCGTTTCAATTTCTTCAATTGCGTTATAAATAACACGATGTAAGCGAATATCAACTTCGTCAGATTGTGCTTGAAGTTTAGCTTGAGGTGTTGGACGAACATTAAATCCTATAATGATAGCATTACTTGCTTCTGCCAAAGTAACATCACTTTCAGTAATTGCACCAGCTGCTTGATGAATGATATTAACTCGAACACCTTCAACATCAATCTTCTTCAAACTTCCTGCAAGAGCTTCAACTGAACCTTGAACATCTGCTTTAATAATAACAGCAACTTCTTTTAATTCGCCTTCTTTAAGTGAATCAAACAAGTTATCAAGTGTTACATGCGTAACATTTCCACGTTCTTTTGTTAAAGCACGTTTAGCACGTTCTTCACCAGCTGCACGAGCAGTTTTTTCATCATCAAAGACAACGAAACGATCGCCAGCACCTGGAACATCATTCAAACCAGTAATTTCTACTGGTGTAGCAGGTTTAGCTTTATTAACTTGACGGCCTTTATCATTTGTCATAGTACGGACACGTCCGAAACTATTACCAACAACAATTGGATCACCAACTTTTAACGTACCTTGTTGAACAAGTAATGAAGCAACTGTTCCACGGCCTTTATCAAGACGAGCTTCAATAACAGATCCAATACCCTTTTGTTTTGGATTTGCTTGTAATTCAAGAACTTCGGCTTCAAGTAAAATCATTTCTAATAATTCATCAAGGTTTGTGCCTGTTTTCGCTGAAATTTCAACGAAAATAGTATCACCACCCCAACTTTCAGGAATTAATTCATATTCAGCCAATTGTTCTGTAACATGAGCAGGATTAGCACCGGGCTTATCCATTTTATTAACAGCAACAATAATAGGTACATTGGCTGCTTTAGAATGATTAATTGCTTCAATTGTTTGAGGCATAACCCCATCATCAGCAGCAACAACTAAAACAGTGATATCAGTAATATCGGCACCACGAGCACGCATATTTGTAAATGCAGCATGTCCAGGTGTATCTAAGAATGTAATTGTTTTATTATCATGTTTTACTTGGTAAGCACCAATATGTTGTGTAATACCACCAGCTTCACCATCAGTAACATGTGTATGACGTAATTTATCAAGTAAGGTTGTCTTACCATGATCAACATGTCCCATGATTGTAACAACTGGTGGTCTTGAAACAAGATTATCTTCATTTTTAATTTCTGCATCAAACATTTTATCAATATCAGCAACATCTACATCGATTTTAGCTTCTGATTTAATACCATATTCTGCTGCTAAAATTTCAATTGTATCTGTATCGAGTGTTTGATTTTGGTTAACCATTACGCCTAACATAAATAATTTTTTAATAATTTCTGCTGGTTCACGATGAATCTTTTTAGCAATTTCAGCAACATTAGTTGCAGCATTGTAATATAAGATTTCTGGTAATGGTTTATCTTTTCTGGGTGATACAGGTGGTTTTGGTGTCGTTGAACGACGGTTTTTCTTATTTCTGTTACGTTTGTTATAAGGATTATTCCCATAACGGTTATTATTATTAAATCTCGAACGTCCTTGCTGATTAGCATTACCATTATTAGCAGTTCTAGCACTTGATTGTGTACTATTTTGAGGACGATTTGCTGGCTTTTCATTTGTTGTCTTTGGTGCAGCGTTAGTTGTTCTTGCTACTGGTTTTGAAGCTACCTGCGATGATTTTTGAGCAACAGGTTTACTATTCGTTGTTTTAGCAGGTTGTGCTGGTTTCTTTGCAACAGGTTTTGCTACTGGTTTTTTCGGTGTTGCATTAGATACAGTTTTTTCAACCATTTTCTTTGCAGCAACTACTTTAGCAGCGCCCTTTTTAAATTTATCGCGAATCTGACGTTCTTCATTATCACCAATAGTTGACATATGATTTTTAACATCAAAACCTTTTGTCGTTGCAAAATCAATAATATCTTTAGTATTTAATTCTAGCTCTTTAGCTAATTCATAAATTCTTTTTTTTCCCATATTTGCATGCTCCTTCTATATATCCATTAAGTCACACATCCTTCTGCTAAAACCTTTATCGGTAATAGCATACACTGTGCGCTGTTGTCCAACGGCCTCACTTAAACTGGCTTTTGAAAATCCAACATATAATTTAACATTATAGCTGTTGCACTTATCTGTTACTTTTTTTAAAGTCGCTTGTCCACAATCTTCAGAAAGAATAACCAATTTAGCTTTATTCTTCCTGACAGCATTCAATACTAGTCCTTCACCAGTCACCAACATACCTGCGCGTCTGGTCAAGCCTAGCATTTGTAAGAATTTTTGACTATTTTTCATCTTTAAATAATTCTCGTCTAGCTACCTGATGGTCAACATATTCGACAAGTTCTTCATAAAATGATTCGTCAATCTTAATACCGAATGCTTTATTGAATGTTCTTTCTTTTTGAGCCTGCTTCGCCACATCTACATCAAGAAAAATATATGCGCCACGCCCTGGTTTCTTACCTGTTGGATCTAAAGATACTTCATTTTCTTTATTCTTAACAACACGAACAAGTTCTTTTTTAGGTTTCATTTCACCCGTAACGATATCTTTACGCATTGGAATTTTACGATTAATCACTTTAATTTGCCTCCAAATCAATTACCGATCAGTTTTAATCGGCTTATTTGTTTGTTTCAGAAACTTCTTTTTCTTCACTACTGTTAACCATATCAGATTCAGATTTAATATCAATTTTAAACGTTGTTAATTTTGCAGCTAATCGTGCATTTTGACCTTTTTTACCAATTGCTAATGACAATTGGTGATCTGGCACAACTACAGTACAAGCATGATCATTTTCTGGATTAAAGACAACATTGACAACTTCTGCAGGATTCAAAGCATTAGCAATGTATTTTGCAGGATCTTCATTCCATTCAACAATATCCATATTTTCGCCTTTTAATTCATTAACAATAGTTTGTACACGTTGTCCTTTAGGACCAACACAAGTACCAACAGCATCGATATCTGGATTATTCGAACGAACAGCTACCTTAGCACGGTCACCTGCTTCACGAGCAATTGATACAATTTCAACTGTTCCGTCATATATTTCAGGAACTTCTTGTTCAAATAATCGTTTTAGCAAGTCAGGATGTGAACGACTAACAAAAACTTGAGGGCCTTTAGCAGCATTCTCAACTTTTGTGATATAAACTTTAATTCGATCATGTGGATTAAAACTTTCACCAGGAATTTGATCAATCTTAGCTAAAACAGCTTCCACTTTACCTAAATTAACATAAATATAACGATTATCATGACGTTCTACTTCACCGCTAACGATTTCATTTTCATATTGAATATATTGATCATAAACAATACTACGTTCAGCTTCACGAACACGTTGCATGATAACTTGTTTAGCAGTTTGTGCAGCAATTCGTCCAAAATCCTTAGGTGTAACTTCAAATCGAATTGAATCGCCAACTTCATATGCTTTATTAATCTCTAAAGCATCTTGCAAACTAACTTCAAGACGTGAATCAAAGACTTCTTCGACTACTTCTTTAACCGCATAAACTGTAATATTACCTTTTTTTGAATCAAACTCTACTTCAACATTTTGTGCTTGATTGTAATGACGCTTGTATGCAGAAACTAATGCTGCTTCAATGGCATCAATAATAACTTCTTTTTTAATACCTTTTTCTTCTTCTAACACTGTAAGTGCACTTAATAGTTCTTTACTCATCTTTAATTTACTCCTTTATAAAAAGCTACTTAAAATTTGATAGCTAAGCGCGCCTTAGCTATTTTTTGACGAGGAATAACGATCGTTCTCTTACGCGTTTTGTCCATATAAACAACTGTTAATTCATCAGCTGTTAATTCCGTTAAGGTACCTTGAAAAATTTTAGCGTTATTAATAGGTTCATATAGTGAAATATTAACGTATTCATTCAAAGCTCTTTCATAATCTTTTTCCTTTTTCAAAGGTCTTTCAGCACCAGGTGATGAAACCTCTAAAAAATAAGCTTGTGGAATTGGATCAGGATTAATCTCATCTAATTTTTCACTTAAAATATCACTAACAGCAACACACTCTTCAATTTTAATGCCTTCAGGTTTATCAATGTAAACTCTTAAAAACCAACTTGGGCCTTCTTTAACAAATTCAATGTCCACCAATTCAATATTCTGTTCATCAACAATTGGTTGAACTAGCTCTGTGACAGTCTCTATAACAGTACTCACACGTTACCCTCCTTACATTTTCCCAATAAAAAGAGTGAGCATCGCTGCTCACTCAAACAAGATATCAAAATACTTTCTTTAATATAGCATAATTTTCTGAAAACATCAACAAACTGCTATGTTCTCACTTTTTAGAAAAAGACATCATCAAAAATAGATAGTTGATTTTCATCTGGTAATGCTTTTAAAACATTATTTTCAGTCATATACTCAATTAATGACTTAGAAACTTTACCACGTTTAGCTAAATCTTCTTTAGATAAAAATGGGCGTTCCTCACGAGCAGCAATAATTTGCTTAGCAACGTTATTACCAAGACCTGGTACAGCTCTAAATGGTGCAATTAACTTATCACCATCAATTATCCAATTTGAATCATCTGATTTATCCAAATCAATCATCCCAAATTGGAAGCCACGTTCAAGCATTTCATTGCTTAATTCAAGGACCGTCAACAAATTTTTCTCTTTTGTTGATGCATCCATCCCTTTATCATTAATATCTTTCATTGCTTTTTTCACTGCTTCTTTACCATGCGACATTGCGACTAAATCAAAATCATCTGCTCTAACACTGAAATAAGCACAGTAATATAACATTGGAAAATAAACTTTATAGTATGCAATTCGTAAGGCCATCAAAATATACGCAGCAGCATGTGCCTTAGGGAACATATACTTGATTTTTAAACATGCTCCGATATACCAATCTGGAATTTTTGCTGCTTTCATCTCAGTTTGATAATCATCTGAGATACCTTTTCCTTTTCGAACACCTTCCATAATATTAAAAGCGCTACCAGCTTCCATACCCATATGAATAAGCCCCATCATGATATCATCACGACAGCCAATAACTTCCGGCATCGTGATTGTTCCATTAGAAATAAGTTCTTCAGCGTTTCCCAACCACACATCTGTACCATGTGATAGACCAGAAATTTTTAATAGTTCAGCAAATGTTTTAGGTTTTGTTTCTTCTAGCATCCCTCGAACAAATCTCGTTCCGAATTCCGGAATACCTAATGTACCTGTTTTTGAGAAAATTTCGTCGCTAGTAACACCAAGTACTTCAGGCCCTTGGAATATTTGCATAACGCCCTTATCATCCGTAGGGATTGTTTTTGGGTCAACTCCTGATAAATCTTGTAACATTCTAATCATGGTTGGATCATCATGACCCAAAATATCTAATTTCAAGATATTATCGTGGATAGAATGGAAATCAAAATGGGTTGTTTTCCATTCGGAAGTTGAGTCATCTGCTGGATACTGGATAGGTGAAAAATCATAAACATCCATATAGTTAGGGACAACTAAGATACCACCAGGATGTTGACCGGTCGTCCGTTTAACGCCAGTTGACCCCTTAGCAAGTCGATCTATCTCCGCATTTCTAAACGTTGCTCCAGTATCACGTTCATAACCCTTAACATAACCATAAGCCGTTTTATCTGCAACAGTACCAATTGTTCCTGCACGGAAAACATAATCTTCCCCAAATAAAACTTTCGTATAATTATGCGCAATTGCTTGATAATCACCCGAAAAATTCAAATCAATATCAGGAACTTTATCACCATAAAATCCAAGAAAAGTTTCAAATGGAATATCATGTCCATCTTTATCTAATGGTGTACCACATTTGGGACAGTCTTGGTCTGGTAAATCAAATCCAGACCCATATTCACCTTTTTCATAAAAATGTGTATATTTACATTTAGGGCATCGATAATGAGGTGGTAATGGATTAATTTCTGTTATTCCAGTCATTGTTGCAACAAGACTTGACCCAACAGATCCACGGGACCCTACTAAATAACCATCTTTGTTAGATTTATGAACTAATTTTTGTGAAATTAAATAAATAACTGAAAATTCATTATCAATGATACTTGTCAATTCTTTATCAAGACGTTTAACCACAGTTTCAGGTAACTCTTCTCCATAAAGTTCATGAGCGCGATTATAGGTTAATTGTTTAATTTCTTCTTCAGAGCCATCAATTTTCGGTGCATATAATCGATCTTTAACTGGAGAAATGTCATCATCAATCATATTAGCGATTAAATTCGTATTTGTAACAACGATTTCTTTAGCAACATCCGCACCTAAAAATTGGAATCCTTCCAACATTTCATTCGTTGTTCTAAAATGTGCATCAGGTAAAATAGAACGATTTAACGGATTAGCACCACCCATTGAATTAACAAGAATTTTACGATAAATACTATCTTCAGGGTTCATATAATGAACATCTCCAGTCGCAACAACCGGCTTATCCATTTCGTGTCCTAAATCAACCATATTTTGTAAAATTTCCTCTAAATTTTGATTATCCTTAATTAATTCTTGATGGATTAGAGGTTCATATAATGCTTTAGGCTGAATTTCTAAGTAATCATAAAACTTAGCCTTTTCTTTAGCCTCTTCCATCCCTTTTTGCATCATTGCTGTAAATACTTCACCTGAGTCACACGCTGAACCAACGATAATACCTTCACGATATTTATTTAACTCACTTCGAGGGATGCGGGGCATCCGATAAAAATAATCTATCATCGAAGTTGAAACTAATTTAAACATATTTTTAAGTCCGGCTTGAGTTGTCGCAAGTAACGTAACATGGAATGGACGTGCTTGTTTGTAAGCATCATGCTCACCCATATGATCATTCAATTGAACATGTGACGTTATTTCAAATCGTTCCTTAGCATCTTTAATAAAGATATTACACAAAAGACCAGTTGTCTCAGCATCATAAATAGCGCGATGATGATGTTCCAAGTTAACATTGAATTTTTTGGAAAGTGTATTTAATCTAAACCCTTTTAATTCGGGATGTAAAAATCTTGCTAACGTTAACGTATCAATGATTGGATTTTGCATAGGTTCCATGCCATGACGTTCATATCCAGTATTCATAAAGCCAATATCAAAACTAGCATTATGGGCAACTAGAATACTACCTTCTGAAAATTCTCTAAATAATTTAAAAACTTCTTCTTCAGATTTTGATCCATGAACCATTTCATCCGTAATTGAGGTTAAATTAGTTGTTGTTTCAGATAAATGATGTCCTGGATCAATAAATTCATCAAATTCTTCAATGACATTTCCCTTTGTCATTTTAACAGCAGCTAATTCAATAACTTTATCAAATCGAGCAGATAAACCCGTTGTTTCCGTATCAAAAGTAACATAAGTGGCTTCTTCTAGATTTACATCCTTATCATTAAAAGCAATTGGAATACCATCATCAACAACGTTAGCCTCAACACCGTACAAAATTTTAATATTATTTTTCTTTCCAGCAGAATGAGCCTCAGGAAAACTTTGTAAGGTAGAATGATCCGTAATCGCAATTGCTTTTTGTCCCCATTTACTGGCTTGCTGTACATAATCCGTAATTGAATTTGTGGCATCCATTTGACTCATATTTGAGTGTAAATGTAATTCAACACGTCGTTCATCATCTGGAGCTGTTTCTTGACGGCTTGGGTGGTCGACTTGATTAATATCGTAAGCATTCACCACTAGATCTCGCATAAAATTATCTTCTTGTACTGCACCACGAACTCTGACCCATTCTTTTTCTTGAATAGCAGCAAACATCGCTTCGTCTTCTTCATTACGAGAGAATTTTTTTACGGTCATGGATGAACTATAATCCGTCATTTTAATGATCATTAATTGTCTTTCAGACTTAAGCGTCCGGATTTCCTTAGAGAAAATATATCCCTCAATAATAACCGAGCGTTCCTCTTCAATGATTTCAACCATCCGTTTTGCAGGCTCTTTTGTACTAATCTTTTTACCCATTTGAACAGGTCCATTAATTACAGTTTGAGAATCAGTCTTTTTCTTTTCATTTTGTTTCTGAATAGTTTCTGTTGCCTTCTGCATCATTATGGCATCTTGAGATTCTTTTCGCTGTCTAATTTCTTCTATTTTTTCTTGTGATTTTGATTCATCTAATAATGTATTAATATTTATCTGTGGAAATCCGACCATTTGATACGCAGTTTCAATTGGTCCTAATGCTTGACCTGTTAAGAACGTTTTTACAATTTCATTTTCAGCCATTAACATCACTCGTCTATCATCAAGATAAGGGACGTTCCCATGAAAAAGTTCTTGTACTAGCGAAGAATTAGCTTCACTATTTTTAACTGCCCATGTCCAATAATCGCCTAAAAGTTGGTTTGTTAATTCTGGTTGCTCAACTTGAACAGTTATTTTTGTTTTTGCAATATCTTTAAATGTAATTGCAATTTTATTTTCTAAGTCACTAAATAATGAAAATGGCAAAATTTTAGGGGCAACTAGCTTGAATTCCCATAGTTTTGACTTTTCATGAACAGTTACGGTTGAAATTTCAATTAAATCCAATATTTCACTATCTTGTTGGTCACTTGATTGAAAATTAATTTGTTCTAATAGTTTATTGAATAATTCTTTATTATTAAGCGACAAATGATTGACTCCTTTTCTAAAAATGAAAAAGAGACTGAGTCAAAATTTTCTTTTGAACTCAATCTTCTTTAACTAGTTTTGATTTTCTTCTTTTAATAAAATTGAGATAGAGCTCTCTAATTCGTCTTTCGTTACTTCAATCGTTTCACCATTTCTACGTAACTTCACTTCAACGATACCATCAGCAGCTTTCTTACCAACTGTAATTCGAACAGGTAATCCAATTAAATCTGAATCAGCAAATTTAACACCTGCACGTTCTTTACGATCATCAAGCAATACTTTGTAACCATTTTCAGTCATTTTTTTGTCAATTTCATTAGCTAGAGCCATTTGTTCATCATTTTTAGCATTAATTGGAATTACATGAACATCGTATGGTGCAATACTTCTAGGCCATACTAAACCATTTTCATCAGCTTGTTGCTCTGCAATGGCTGCAAGTAAACGACTAACGCCGATTCCATAACAACCTAATATCACAGGTTTTTCGCGGCCATTATCATCTAAGATATTAGCGCCCAATGCCTCAGAATATCGTGTTCCAATTTTGAAGATATGACCAATTTCAATCCCCTTAGTAAATTTCAATTCGCCTTCCCCTTCAGGTGAAGTTTCACCTTCTTGAGCCAAACGTAAATCTACAAATTTATCTACTCGGTAATCACGATCAATATTTGCGTTAAATAAATGAGAACCAGTCGTATTTGCACCAACGACCGCATTTATCATTCCCTTAATTCCTTCGTCGGCAACAATTGTTACGTCTTCTGTAACACCAACAGGTCCAAGTGAACCAAACTCTGCACCCAACACTTCAGTAACATCTGAATCAGTTGCCATACGTAAAAAATCAGCGCCTAATGTGTTTTTTAATTTAATTTCATTCAAAATATCATTTCCGCGCATTAAAACCATCACTGGTTTTTCATCAGCCATAAATAATAATGATTTTATTAAATTTTCACTTGCTGTATCAATAAATTTAGCCAACTCATCAATTGTTTTAATATTTGGTGTTTCAATTTTTTCAATATCTTTAATCGCTTCATGTGAATTCTTATATGTTTTCAAACTTTTTGCCATTTCTAAATTAGCTGCATAATCGCTCTTATCAGAATAAACGATTGTATCTTCACCAATATCAGAAATTGCCATAAATTCTTTTGAATCATTACCGCCCATTGCACCTGCATCACCAATAATACTTCTAAAATTAAGACCACAGCGTTCAAAAATATTTTGATATGCACGATTCATTTTTTGATAAGTATCATTTAAACTTTCTTCATCCGCATGGAATGAATAAGCATCTTTCATTAAAAATTCACGGCCTCTTAATATACCAAAACGAGGTCTATTTTCATCACGATATTTTTGTTGTATTTGGAACATTGTCAGTGGTAATTTTTTATATGATTTGATTTCATCACGAATTAAAGAAGTAAATGTTTCTTCATGAGTTGGTCCTAAAATAAATTTTCTATCATGTCGATCTTTTAATTTAAAAAGTGTATCACCATAGGTTTCATAACGACCTGTTTCTTCCCATAATTCAGCAGGAATAACGGCAGGTACAAGCATTTCAACCGCTCCAATTGCTTCCATTTCTTCGCGAATAATTGTTTCAATTTTTCTAATAACGGAGAAAGCTAATGGTAAATAACTGTACATTCCGGCTGAAACTTGTCGAATATATCCAGCTCGTAACATCATTTGATGACTGATAACCTCAGCATCGCTTGGAACTTCCTTCATTGTTGGTATTAATAATTGTGATTGTTTCATACTATTTTATTCTCCTTTTTCATTTAAAAGAAATAACGCTGAATATCATTCCATGTGACTAATATCATCAATATCATTAAAAATGCAAATCCAACTAATGTAATAACACCTTCTTTTTCAGGTGAAATTGGTTTGCCACGAATTCCTTCGATAATATTTAGTACTAATTTTCCACCATCTAAAGCTGGAATTGGTAATAAATTCACAATTCCTAAGTTAATTGATAAGAATGCAAGCAATGACACAACACTCGCCAACCCATAACTTGCTGCATTTGAAGTCACTGCATAAATTGCAACCGGACCACCAAAATCATTTAAGCTGACACCTTTAGTAAACATCCCTACTAATACAGCCACAATACTAGCCACGACACTCCATGATTGCGTAAACCCATAAGTAATTTTATTGATAAATGAGTGATCCATTTTAACTGTAATACCAATTTTACCGATCTTTGTTGAGTCTGTTTTACTTGATTCAGGTGTAATAACGATTGATTCTGTTTTACCGTTCCTTATTACTTTTAAGTCAGTTTTTTTATCAGGACGACTGCTAATCGCTGTCGTTAATTCAGTCCAGTTTGTTGTCTTTTTATCAGATACAGCTACAATTTTATCATTTGCTTTTAACCCCGCCCTTTGAGCCGCAGAATTCTCTTGAATTGTACCAATTTGATTCAAATTGGTTGCAACGCCACCTTGCATAAAAGCAAGTAGTATAAATGCAACAATAGCTAATAAAAAGTTATTCATCGGTCCAGCAAAATTCGTTAAAATTCGATTCCAAAGCGTAGCTGATTGAAATTGAACATCTTCAGGAGCGATTTGAATTTCTGTGCCATCTTTTTCAATTATTAACGCATCATGATCAACATTATATTTTTTTACTATCTCTTCATTACCATTTTCATATCCTGTAATCCAGAGTTCTTTTTGCAAATCACTATCTAGGTATTCGATTGGGATACCATTATACAGCGTTGTTTTTTTACTCGTATTAATCTTTGTAACCTTATTATTACTATCCAGTATTAAACTCATAGGCATACCAGGTTTTAAATCTTCATCTTCATCATCAGCGATTCCCGCCATTCTAACATATCCACCAAGAGGTAATATTCTTAAAGTGTACGTTGTACTACCTCTATGGAATGAAAGTATTTTTGGCCCCATACCAATTGAAAATTCACGAACTAAAATTCCAGCACGTTTTGCAAAATAGTAATGACCAAATTCATGAATCACAACTAAAATTCCAAAAACGATAATAAATGTAATAATCGTTTTAATCATGTGAATCCTCCCCCTTTAATTTATTACATTAACCCAAATAAATGCATAATTGGCCATACAAATATTAAACTATCAAATCGATCTAAAATACCACCATGTCCAGGTAGAATACGTCCAGAATCTTTTACACCATAGAAACGTTTAAACGCGGACTCAACTAAATCACCGCATTGTCCAAATACCGAAAGGATTAACGTAATCAAAATCATTATAGGAAAAGAATGATTTTGTGGGAAGAAGTAAATAAAGATACTTCCTAACAGTGTAGCCATTAATGTTCCACCAATTGAACCTTCCCATGTTTTATTTGGACTAATATGTGGTGCTAATTTATTTTTACCAAACTTACGTCCAAACATGTAAGCACCTGTATCTGTTGTCCAGATAACAATTAAAATATATGCTAATGTCATTAATCCGTTAAAATCGTTGCCTCTTGCCGCAATAAAATAATGAAATCCCATCCCGACATATAAAGAACTTAAGACAAAAACACCAGCATCATCAAATGAAAAACGATTTTTTGAAGTAACCATATACATTAATAGAAGTGCAACAAGAAAATAAAATACATTTACAGAAGAAATGTGAGCTGGTAAAAATTTAAACCACTTATCTGGTGCAATCACAGTTATTGTCATTAAGATACCAAAAGTAGCCTCTGGTGATATCAATAATTTTTTCTTCATTACAAATACTTCCGAAATACCAATGCATCCTAAAATTAAAGCAAATATCTGCAATGGTAGTCCACCAATAATAACCAATGGTATGAAAATACAGAGAGCCACAATTGCCGTAATTACGCGCTGTCTCATAAAAATTCTCCTATTCTTTTATACCACCGAAACGGCGGTCTCTTTTTTGATAATTTAGTATTGCATCTTTTAATGCATCTTCAGAAAAATCAGGCCATAATGTATCAGTAAACACTAATTCACTATAAGCAATTTGCCATAATAAGAAATTAGATATTCTTTCTTCACCACTAGTTCTGATTAGTAATTCCGGATCATTATAAGGTGCTAAATTACTAGTCATTAAATACTGGTCAATTGTTTTATCTGTTATCTCTTCAACGCTTAGTTTACCATTAGAGGTATCAGTTGCAATATTTTTGATAGCCGTCACAATCTCTGCTCGCCCACCATAATTTAATGCAAAATTAAGAACCATCCCTGTATTATCTTTAGTATCTTCCACTGCATTTTGAACAGCTAATTTTGTTTCATTTGGAAGCTGATCAATGTAGCCCATAACATTAACTTTTACATTCTTTTCAATTAATTCTGGTACAAACTTATCAAAAAAAGTACCCGGTAAACTCATCAGGTAATTAACTTCTGTTTCGGGCCGTTTCCAATTTTCAGTAGAAAATGCGTAAAGTGTTAAAACTTTAATCCCTAAATCACTTGCAGCCATAGTTACTGTTTTTACAGTATCCATACCGGTTTTATGTCCCGCAATTCTAGGTAAATGCCTTTTTTTTGCCCAACGTCCATTACCATCCATTATAACAGCAACATGTTTAGGAATTCTTTCCATATCCAATTGGATTAATTCATTTGTTTTATTTTTTTTAAAATTAAAAGCCATATTGTACCTCCAAGAATAGTTACATGTTCTATTGTAGCAAAAAAACAGGCACAAAACGACGCCTGTCTTAAAATAAAGCTATTTATTTAAACTGCTAAAATTTCTTTTTCTTTATCTGCTTGAATATTATCAATATTTTTAATTGATGCATTCGTCACATCTTGAGCTTGTTTTTCTAAATCTCGTAAATCATCTTCGGTTAAATCACCATTTTTTTCTGATTTTTTCAAGGCATCAACTGCATCACGTCTGATATTACGAATAATAACTTTAGCATTTTCTGCTTCAGCTTTAACGTCTTTAGCTAATTCCTTACGACGTTCTTCTGTTAATTGAGGAATAACTAATCGAATTGCTGATCCATCATTCGAAGGGCTAATTCCTAAATCAGCAACTAATAAACCATGTTCAATATCCTTCAAAGCACTTTTATCAAATGGCGTAATTAAAAGTACGCGAGCTTCTGGTACTGAAATTTGTGCAACTTGATTAAGTGGCGTTGGTGCACCATAATAATCTACTGTCACATTATTCAATAAACTAGCATTAGCTCGACCAGCCCGAATATTACCAAGATTTTTTTGAAGTGAAACCTCTGCTTTTGACATTTTATCTTGAGCATCAACTAATATAGGTTCTGTTATTTTCATTTATTTTCCCCTAACGGTTGTTCCGATGGTTTCACCGAGAACAACTTTTTTTATATTTCCTGGTTCGTTCAAATTAAATACGACTAACGGAATATCATTATCCATCGATAATGTACTTGCAGTTGTATCCATAACTTGTAAGTTTTTATTAATTATATCTAAATGTGTTAATTCTTCATATTTTGTTGCTGAGTCATCCTTTTGAGGATCAGCAGAATAGACACCATCTACGCCATTTTTTGCCATCAATATAACATCAGCATTAATTTCTGCAGCTCTTAACGCTGAAGTTGTATCTGTTGAGAAATATGGTGAACCCGTACCCGCAGCAAAAATAACAACGCGACCTTTTTCAAGATGACGAACAGCTTTACGGCGAATATAGGGTTCTGCAATTTGGCGCATTTCAATAGCTGTTTGAACTCGAGTTGGGACACCTACAGACTCAAGATTATCTTGCAATGCTAGTGCATTCATAACTGTTCCTAGCATCCCTATATAATCTGCCTGCGCACGTTCCATACCCATTGCGGCTCCAGCTTCACCACGCCACATATTACCACCACCAACAACGATAGCGACTTCAACACCCATTTCTTGAATTTCTTTTAATTCTTCAGCAACTTTTCTAATTACAGGTGGATTAATACCAAATCCTTGTTCTCCGGCTAATGCTTCACCGCTTAACTTCAACATAACGCGTCGATACTTAACATCTGACATCCAATGTTCCTCCTACAATCTATTTACAATTATTTTACCATATTTTAGGTATAATTAATAATTCAATTTATATCAAAATAAATTTATTAAAAAAAGTTTGTGCTTAAAGCACAAACTTTTGGATTGTAGAAAATTATTTAATTTGGCCCATAACTTCGTCTACAAAATTATTTTCTTTCTTTTCAAGACCTTCTCCAACTTCATAACGGATAAATAATTTAACTTTTCCACCCTTAGAAGCAACATACTTAGCAACTGTCATGTCAGGATCTTTAACAAAATCTTGATCATCTAAGCTAATATCAGCTAGATATTTATTTAAACGACCCTCAACCATTTTTTCAATGATATTTGCTGGTTTGCCTTCATTAGCAGCTTCTTTAGAAAGTACTTCTTTTTCATGTGCCAATTCATCAGCAGGTACTTGTTCACGAGATACATACTTAGGATTAATTGCAGCAACATGCATAGCAACATCTTTAGCAGTTGATTCATCAGCATCTGTAACGACAACAAGTGTTGAAATTGAGCCACCCATATGTGAGTATGATCCAAAACTTTCATTATCAGTTTTTTCTACTAATTCAAAACGACGTAATGAAATTTTTTCACCAATTACTTGTGTTGCTTCAATTAAATCATCATTAATTGTGCCACGGTCTGTTTTAATTGTAAGTGCTTCTTCAACATCTTTAGGATGTGCTTCAGCAATTTTAGTAGCAATCAATTTAACAAGTGTTTTGAATTGTTCGTTTTGAGCAACGAAATCAGTTTCTGCGTTAACTTCAACAATAGCTGCAAAGTTACCAGAGAATTGAACATCAGATAGACCTTCAGCAGCAACACGGTCACTTTTTTTAGCAGCCTTTGCCATACCTTTTTCGCGGAGGAAATCGATTGCTTTTTGCATATCACCGTCAACTTCAACGAGTGCTTTTTTTGCGTCCATCATACCGACACCAGTTGTATCACGTAATTCTTTAACTTGAGAAGCAGAAATTTTTGCCATTTGAATGGCCTCCTTGTTTAAATAATTTAATTGATTTTATATCTAAAAAAACTGCCTCAAAAGAAAGGGCCATTACAGTACCTAATTTTGAGACAGCCTAATTTATTTACTATTCAGCAGTTTTTTTATCATTTCCGCCTTCAACAGCTTCAACGATATCTTCGATTGAATCTACTTTTTCGTCAGCCTTTTTGAAAGAAGCTTCATTCACTTCTTCTTTACCTTGATTAGTTTCAATAATAGCATCAGCCATTTTTGCAGTAATCAAACGTACAGCACGAATTGCATCATCATTTGAAGGGATTTTTACATCAATTTCATCTGGATCACTATTTGTATCAACCATAGCGATGATAGGAATATTCAATTTTTGAGCTTCCTTAACAGCGATACGTTCTTTACGAGGATCAACAATGAATAATACATCAGGGATGCGAGGCATATCTTCAATACCACCCAAGAATTTTTCAAGACGATCTCTACGTTTAATTAATAAAGAAACTTCTTTTTTAGGAAGAAGATCAAATGTGCCATCTTCTGACATTTTTTTGATTTCTTTAAGACGTTTGATACGTTTTTGAATTGTGTTCCAGTTAGTTAAAGTTCCACCTAACCAACGATGGTTAACAAAGTATTGTCCAGCACGAGTTGCTTCTTCTTCAATAGCATCTTGTGCTTGTTTCTTTGTACCAACAAAAAGAACAACACCATCATCTTCAGCAGCTTTTTTCATTGATGCATAAGCAGCATCAACTAATTTAACTGTTTTTTGTAAATCAATGATATAAATACCATTTCTTTCAGTAAAGATGTATGGTTTCATCTTTGGGTTCCAGCGACGTGTTTGATGTCCAAAATGAACACCGGCTTCGAGCAATTGTTTCATACTAATAACAGCCATAATGTAGTGCCTCCGAGTAAAAGTTTTATTTTCCTCCCAAGTGTTCAACTGTGCTAAGACTCTCCCGAGCACCCTCAGTCACATCCCACAAGGTGTGAATTGATGTTTTAACATCGTCTTTAAGTATACAAAATCTAAAATTAGAACACAAGTCTTATTTTTAATTATTTAACTTCTGTTTCCACAACGCCTGTTGTTAAAAATTGATAAGCACTATTCAAAGCAATTTCAACCATATTTTTAACTGCAGTTTCAGTATAGAATGCAATATGAGGTGTTAAAATAACATTTACCATATCTAAAAGTTCATTAAATAATGGATCTTCAATAGATGAGTCCGTTAAATCATGATTAAATATTGGATTTTCGAATTCATACGTATCTAAAGCTGCTCCACCAACTTGTCCTGATTTTAATGCGTCAATTAAATCTTCAGTATTAATTAACGTTCCACGGGCTGTATTTACAATCAGAACTCCGTGTTTCATTTTTTCAAATGAATCTCGATTAAGCATGTGTTCATTCTCTTTTGTAGCTGGCGTATGTAATGTAATAACGTCTGCTTGTTCGAACAACTCATCTAATGTATCAACATAAATACCACTCTTTTTTAATTCAGCATTTGGATAGACATCGTATGCAATAACTTTTGCACCGAATCCTTTGTAAATGTCCATTGCAACCCGGCCAATACGTCCAGTTCCAATAACACCCACGGTTAAGCTTCTCAACTCGCGTGAAATATTTGGAGCCCAACGATAGTCTTGATTTTTAATTTTTAAATTAAATTCTGGTGTTCTTCTTAAGAGTTGCATCAATTGTGTCACAGAAAATTCAGCAATCGCGTTAGGTGAATACGCTGGGACATTTGTCACCGTCACACCGTATTTTTTAGCTGCAACTAAATCAATATTATCAACCCCGACATTTCTAACAGAAAGAATCTTAATATTCATCTCTTTCATTTTAGAAAATAATGTTTCGTTATAAGGGATTGTTTGCAATGCAATAATACCATCAAATCCATCCGCTTGCTGTATCGTTTCATTCGTTAATAAATCTTGAGTAATTTCAACATCAACTTGATTGTCATCAGACCATTGATTACCAAATCCAACTTCATCTTTTCTCATACCGAACGCAATTAGTTTCATAATACAAAATCCTCCATTTTCTGACTAATTTTATTTAAATTTAACTTCTTTATCAGAATGTCCTGTTTCTATTAAGTCTTTACTTGCATTCAAAGCATCTATAACCATATTCCTGACAGCAGGCTCTGTATAGAACGCTGTGTGTGGGGTAATTAACACATTCTCACGTTGCAATAAGTTTTTAAAAGTACCATTTACTTGTGATTCTGTTAATTCTTTATTGAAATAATCAGTCTCATTTTCAAGTGTATCTAATGCGGCACCGGCTACTTTCCCTGAATCTAGCGCTCTTATCAGTGCATCGGTGTCAATCAATGTTCCTCTGGCCATATTCAAAATATGCACACCATTTTGCATTTTACTAAATGCTTCGTCATCTAATAAATGATAATTATCTTCAGTAGCAGGGCTATGAATTGTGATAACTGTTGATTTTGCATATAGCTCATCTAATGTATCAACATAGATTCCTTCTTCTTTCAAAGCAGGATTTTGATAAATATCATATCCAATAATTTTTGCACCAAATGCTTTAAAAATTTTAATGGCTGTTTGCCCAATTCTTCCTGTACCAATCACACCAACTGTTTGTGTGCGGATTTCTTTAGAGATATCGGGTTCCCAAGTGAAATCGTTATTCTTCATTTTACGATTAAATTGTGGTGTTTTTCTAAATAACTCCAACAATTTAGCTACAGATAGCTCCGCAACAGCACTTGGAGAATAAGATGGCACATTCGTCACAATCAATCCATACTTATTAACTGCATCCCCATCAACGTTATCCACACCAGTATTACGAATCGATAAATAATTAATATTTAAATCATGAATTTTTTTAATTAATTCAGGTGTATAGTCCTTTTGTTGGTAGGCAACGATAGCGTCATAATTTTCTGCTAATTGAACTGTTTTTTCGTCTAATAATTCATTAACAGTTTTTATTTTAATTTGATTATCTTTTTCCCATTCTTGGACATACAATAATTCATCTTCTCGGATACCATACGCAATGATTTTCATAATGTTATACCTCTTTATTTTAAAATTTATACTTTCATTATATCATTTGAAATCTTTTTATACATTATTTCAGATTTCAACTGATTGCTTTTTTAAATAAGCAATTTTTTTATCTCTTGATTGGTGTTTGAAAGCATATTCTTTCTTTAATGCTTCAGATTTCGTTTCAAATGATTCCTGCAAAATCATTTTCAAAGGCCGTCTACTAGCTAATTTTGTGTACTTTGCACCTTTCCCTGCATTATGCGTTGCAAGTCTTTTTTCGGGATCCGTTGTAAATCCGCCGTATAGTGTATTATCAGCGCACAGTAATACATAGAAATAATATTTTTTTTCATCTTCCATAAACAATCTCCTGAACCATTTGTGTGTACTCATCATCGTTACCATAAACAACAATAGGAGGCATAATCCTAATTCCTGCTGCATTGCCATCCTTAATTGCTTCAATTAGGACCATGTTAGCCTCTTTTCCCTCTTTTGGATGAACAAATTGGATTTTTTTAGGCGCCAACCGATGATTAACCATTTTACTTAGAATTTCAGGCAATCGATCAGGACGGTGTACGAAAAAAGTTTTCCCCTTCATTTTCAATAAACCGCTAGTAATTTCTAGAATACTATCTAAATTAGTTGTAATTTCATGTCGTGCAATTGCTAAATACTTGTTAGGATTCTGAGAAGATTGTGGCGTATTTGGAAAATAAGGTGGATTACACAATACGGTATCAATTGAGTCTTTTTCTAGATAATCAAACGTGTTGATTAAATCTGTTTGCTTAACTTGTACTTGATTTTCCAAGTGATTCAATTCAATACTTCTATTTGCCATATCAGCTAATTTTTCTTGAAGTTCAATCTGATAAATTTGACCCTTTGTTTTTTGACTAACAAATAACCCGACTGCACCATTGCCCGCACATAAATCAACTATTTTAGTTGATTCTTTTCTTGAAACATCTGCAAAATGGGCTAATAAAACAGCATCCAGTGAAAAAGAAAAAACATCTGAACTCTGAATGATTTTAATTTGATTTGAGTATAATTGGTCAATACGTTCATTGTTATTAAGTGAAACCATTTTTCATTACCCATTTTCTATAATTTTTTTTAAACTTGCAACTTTTAATTTAATTAGTCATACTTACCATACAAAGTTTAAAATTTGAAAGGATTGTTGCCACATGTTTTATTCATTTGCACGAGGTATTGTACGAGTACTTTTATTCTTAATCAATGGGAATGCCCACTATATTAATAAAGAAAAACTACCTGAAGGATCGTATATTTTAGTAGGTCCACACCGAACTTGGTTTGACCCCCTTTACTTTGCCTTAGCTGGTAGTCCTAAAAAGTTTTCATTTATGGCAAAAAAAGAACTATTTGTAAATCCAATTTTACGCTATATCTTAATTCATGCCAATGCTTTTCCAGTTGATCGAGAAAATCCAGGTCCATCAACAATTAAAACGCCAGTTAAATTTTTAAAAAAAGGCGAATTATCATTAATTATGTTTCCCTCAGGTACCCGACATTCCGAGGAATTAAAAGGTGGTTCACTCTTAATTGCTCGAATGGCACAGGTACCCCTAGTTCCAGCAGTCTATCAAGGTCCATTAACCTTAAAGCAACTTTTCAGTAGAAAAAGAGTAACCGTTTCATTCGGTGATCCAATCTATTTAGACAAAAAAACAAAATTGACTGATGAGGTCCAAACAGAAATGGACACCCAATTAATGGCTGCATTTCAAAAATTAGATACTGAAATTAATCCCAATTTTAAATATGTTGATCCCCATAAAAGTAAAAATAATAATTAAATTCCAAAAAAAATACTGGTAGGAAATCATATTGATTTTCTACCAGTATTTTTATTTAAAATTAAACTTAATCATCTGATATATTTTGTAAACTATACATGTCAGCGTATTTACCATTTAATTTTAGTAATTCTTCATGTGTTCCTCGTTCAACAATTTGACCCTTATCCAACACTAGAATTTGGTTAGCGTCAACAATAGTTGACAGTCTGTGTGCGATAACAAGCGTCGTTCTATTTTGTCTCATTTGTTTTAACCCATCTTGTATAAGTTGTTCCGTCTCCGTATCAATATTAGCTGTAGCTTCATCCAATATTAAAATTTTGGGATTAGTTACAATCGTTCTCGCAAATGAAATCAATTGCTTTTCACCAGCGGAGTATGTTGCCCCTCGTTCAACAACTTTCGTTTGATACTGCCGAGGTAATTTATCAATAAATTGATCAGCATGAACAAATTTAGCAGCTTTTTCAATTTGTTCATCAGTAATATCTTGATTAAACATTCTAATATTTGAAGCAACATTACCATAAAATAAAAATGAATCTTGTAATACAAGCCCCATTTTTTTACGTAACTCTTCTGTCGAATATTTTTTAATATCTAAACCATCAATTAAAATTTGCCCTTCTTCAAAATCATAAAATCTCATCAAAATATTGATGGTTGAACTTTTACCACTACCCGTGTGTCCAACGAAAGCAAGTGTTTCACCAGGTTGTACCGTAAATGATATATTCTTTAAAACAGCATTCTCATCATCATAAGAAAAAGTAACATTTTTGAATTCAATTTTACCTTCAGTAATTGTGGCTCCTGCCACGGGTGTTTGTTGTGGTTCTATTGTTTGGTCATCAAGAACACTAATGATTCGGCTACCTGCAACGATTCCATCTTGGAAAGTTGTCAAATAATCCATTAAGTTTGTCATGGGATTGAAGAAATTTTGTAAATATGTTAGAAATGCATATACCATTCCTGCTTCAACAAAATGATCTAAACTGCTAATTCCAAATAACCCAAGTGTCATTACTACAGCCAATGCATAAAATAAACTAATAATTGGTGAAAGTAACAATGAATTAGTTCGAATCATTTCAAATCTTTTTTTCAAATAAAGTTCATTAGTGTCCTCAAATTCGCCTTCAATCCGTTTTTCTTGGCGAAATTGTTGAATCACATTTATTCCAACGATAGATTCATTTAATTTAGTATTTAATCGACTCAAATATTCTCTCATTTGTCGATAAACCTTTGAACTAAACCGTTGGTAATACCATGTTGTTATTAGTAAAATTGGTATAAAAATCAACGTTACCAATGCAATCTGTGGCTTGGCAATATACATTGCTACAAAAGCAGAGATAAGTGAAAATACACCAACGATTAATGTCATAAATAGCGTCCAAAAATCTGCTAATGTCATCGTATCATTAGTAACCCTAGAAACAACAGCTCCAGCCGGTGTCTTATCAAAGTAACGCATCCCTAACGTGTGAATTTTTTTAAAAAGAATGACACGTATTTTTTCTAATGTTTTTTCTGCACCCATTGAGTACAAATACATTTGAATGAATTGAGTAATTGCTTTTAAAATTACACCGATAAAGTAAAGACCCGCAAATAAAAACATAATATTTAGTGGTGTTGATTTCGATTGAAGATAGTTATCCATATAATACTGTAAAAGAAGAGGTAGTAATATATTAATTCCACTTAATATGGCCGCAAATAAAATTGCGATTAAAAAATCGGCTTTAAAATCTTTTGTATAGGGCAACAATCTTTTAATAACTGTTCTTTGTTCTTTACCGCTCAGTTCTTTTTGCCAGCTAGATTTAGGCTTTTCACTCATTAATTTCATCTCCCTCTAACTTGCTTTCAAGTTGTTGTTTAGTTGTCATTTGATAGTACCAACCTTTTGATGTCATTAACGTATCATGCTGTCCTCGCTCAATAATTGTTCCACCATCAATTACGATAATTTCATCTGCATCTTTTACACTACTCATACGGCTTGCAGAAATAATAGTTGTTTTATTTTGACGTTTCTCTTTTAATCTAGTTAAAATAATAGATTCCGTTCTGGCATCAACTGCCGAAAGAGCATCATCCAAAATTAATAGCTCTGGATTAATTACAAGGGCACGAGCGATAGCTAAACGTTGCTTTTGGCCACCAGAGAGGGATATTCCTTGTTCTCCAACCTCTGTTTCATATTTTAGTGGTAATTCAGTGATATCACTATCCAAATCAGCATTAAATGCAGCCATTTCAACCTTTTCTTTTGTTAAATTCATATTAGCAAAACGTATATTATTTAAAATAGTTGTTGAAAATAAAAAGCTTTCCTGAGGAACGTAACCAATTGACTTCAGATACGTATCTAAGGCATACTCTTTAATATTTGAATTATTAACTGAAATCATTCCGTTGTATGCATCAAATTCACGAAGTATCAATTTCATAATCGTTGATTTGCCAGCACCCGTTTTTCCAACAATGCCAAGAGTTTGACCAGAACCAATTTCAAATTTAACATTATGCAAGCTTTCCCGATCATCATCTGGATAATTAAAATGCTGGACATCAAATTTAAAAGATCCCACCGGTAATTTATCTAACCCCTTTTCATTATCTACAATGCCACTTTTTTGATTTAATAATATTTGAACACGATCATAACTAGCATTTCCACGTTCAATAACATTAAATAATCGACCAATAGCAAACATCGGCCAAACAAGTAACGCAATATAACTTATAAATGAAATCAGTTGTCCAATTGAAATAACGTTGTTAGCCACATAGTATCCACCTAAAATGATAGTGCAAACATATGACAATCCAATAATTAAACTTGTTATTGGATCAAACAATGCATCCAATAAATTAACTTTTCTATTAATCTTGATAGTTTCTTCAACTTTTCCTTCAAAATCTTCAATATCTTCTTGTTCTTGTCCAAGAGTCTTAATCACTTTAATTCCGCTGACACTCTCTTGCGTTTTATTATTCAACGTTGAAAACGCTGCTTGAGATGTAGAGAAAGCAGTGTGTATTTTAGTTCCTAAATATCTAGCCATAACCGCCAATAAAGGTAACGGAATAATTGCTAAGATTGTTAAACGCCAATCTATTAAAAATATCATTGCAATTATAGTTGTCCCACCCGTGATAATTGAATCAGCAAAAGTTAGTATACCTGCACCAGCAACCTGCTGAATAGCTGTTAAATCATTCGTTGCATGTGCCATCAAATCGCCTGTTCTATTTTGCTGAAAAAAAGATTGATCCATTTGCATAAAATGTTTAAATAATCGAGTACGTAAAATTTTTTCAAGGCGAGCAGCGCTACCCCAAATATTGGTTCTCCAGATATATCTAAACAGATATTGCCCTAATGCAACAAAAACTAAGATACTAATCCAAATTGCTAACTTACTCACTGTTAGTTCATTTTCACTCATACTATCAACGATATTTCCAATAATTTTAGGTGGAATAATTTGGAAGATTGCCACTAAAATCAGAAAGAATACTGCGATTCCATACGATTTTTTTTCTTGTTTAAAAAACCATCCAAGTTTTCTAAATATAGTCATTCTAACTCCTCCTTTTTATAAAAAAAAACAAGCAAAGGAAATCCTTGCCTGTTCATAAAATATTAAATTATTTTTTTTGCGAACTATTTTTTGCTTGTGCATTCATAGATGACATCATCTGATGTAATTTCTTTTCAGAAGGTTTTTGGCCCATTTGGACCATCATCATTCTTAACATATCTTCATTGATTGGTGGGTTCTTTTGTAAATATGTTTCCATATACTTACGAGCACCGAAAAATCCTCCGACAAGTCCAACTGCTAACGCAATAACGGCGATTAAAATCGTCATTCCCATTGACATAATTCAAGACCCCTTTCAATTCACTTCAATCACTAATTCTACACAATTTTCACATAAAAGAAAAGGTAAATCTATTCAAATTGGGAACTATTTTCTTAGTTATCTCGTAAACCTTTATCACGTTGAACTTTTTTTACTTTGTCAGGTGTTACTTCTTTACCTGTTTTATCATAAACCTGCATCATTTCAACTCGACTTCTAAAACTTTCTCTAAATAATGCAAGATACGTTTCACGAAGTTCTTTTCTTTCAGCTTCTTCAGCCTTTGTTAAACCTTCATCAGTTTTACTTTTTGCAGCTAATTCATTTATTCTTGGTGCTAAATCTTCTGGGATCATTTATTATCACTCCTTAAAATTTCACTCATAAGCATACCTGATAATATGATAAAAAACAATTATTCAAATTAACCGAACGTTTGTTTGCAACAACTACTTTCATATGCTACTATTAAAATAATAAATAATGATGATGAGGTGTACTAAATGACAAAAGCATCTGACAGCAAACAACTTGCAGTCTTGCGCTTTATTCATGAACGAGTGGACACGAAGGGTTATCCACCAACTGTTAGAGAAATTGGCGAAGCTGTTTCTCTATCATCTACTTCCACTGTTCATGGACACATTGCTCGACTTGAAAAAAAAGGATTACTAACTAAAGATCCCACCAAACCTAGGGCAATTGAACTTACACCACTTGGATTAGATGCGATTGGCGTTAATAGTCATGAAAATTTAATTCCAATGGTCGGGACCGTTACTGCTGGTGTACCCATTTTGGCTGTTGAACAGGTAACTGATTATTTCCCCCTCCCACCTGACTTTAATTCCTCAGATGATTTATTCATGTTAACAATTCGCGGAGAAAGCATGATTAATATTGGGATATTAAATGAAGATCAAGTTATTGTCAGAAAACAGTCAACTGCTGAAAATGGTGAAATTGTTATTGCAATGAATGAATTTGATGAGGCAACCTGTAAAAGATTTTTCAAAGAAGAAAATCATTTTCGTCTCCAACCCGAAAATGATTCAATGGAACCAATTATTTTAGATTCTGTCTCTATTTTAGGCAAAGTCATTGGACTCTATCGTCATTTTTAATGAACAAAGCAGAAAAAGCTACTAAATTAGTCAGACTAATCTAGTAGCTTTTTCTATTGAATAGAATATTGCCTTTGCATATTTTTGCTGCCTATTAAAATATATTTAGATTTATCATTACTGTAATCTAAATAAATATCTGCTCCATCATTTTTTAAATGATTTTGATACATATTCTCGTATAATTCAATAGAAACTTGAACACGTTCTTCTAAATTAATTTTCGGTAATTGACTCTTGAAATTATCTGTTAATGTACCAGAAAAGAATTCTCCAACTGCCCCTGAACCATAGCTATACATCCCTATTCTATCACCGGCCTCTAAATCATTACTATTTTCAAGTAAAGATATAAAGCTTAAATATAGTGAGCCAGTATATAAATTTCCAACCTGATTATTATACTTTTTAGCTGCCTCAAATTCTCGTTCTAATTCAATTTTTTTGCTATCTGTCGCTTCATTAAGGACTTCTCTTAAACCTTTAACACCAAGTTTTGTATATGGCAAATGATATAAAATAGCCTTAAAATCAGCAACAGTTAATCCTGTTTTATTTTTATACTCATTCCATGTTTGATTAAAAAAATCTAAATATACGTTCTGAGAAGTTTTACCGTCTACAAGTGCTTCGCTGTGATTTAATGGGCGCCAAAAATCCATAACATTTTCCGTTACAAATCCACTATCTGCATCTAATAAAAGTATTTTTGGGTTTTTCGTAATAATCATTGCGACAGCGCCGCCACCTTGTGTAGGTTCACCCGCAGTATTTAGACCATATCTAGCAATATCAGCACCAATGACTAAAACCTGACTATTTGGATTAAGCGACACATGTCCTTTTGCCAATTGAATAGCGGCCGTTGCTCCATAGCAAGCTTGCTTAATTTCGATTGATCTCACGTGTTTTAAGCCTAAAAGACCTGAAACGTAGGCTCCTGCCGACTTTGAATTATCAATACCGGATTCTGTTGCAAAAATAACAAAGTCAATTTTGTCTCTATTTTCGTTATCTATTAATAGATCTGCAGCATTTGCACCCATCGTCACCACGTCCTGTGTCGGCGGTATAACAGCCATTTTTGATTGGCCAATTCCAATTAAATATTTATTAGGATCTACATTTCTGACATTAGCTAATTCTGACATATCAACGTACTGATTCGATGTAAAAAAATTAATTCGATCAATTCCAATTTTCATTAATCTTCCAGCTTCCATTTATTATATTGTTTTTATTGTACTTGATGTCTCATTTGATGGCAAGATTTGGTATCACTGGTTTAAAAAGGTATCATTATTCAGTTTCAAATACTAAACCTAAATACTTTTATTACTACCCTAGAAATATCTTTATCAATAAACTATCACACTCGGCGAACAGATAAAATTTGGCAACGATTACAAGACTCATTGGTCGTATTGCACTTAATTGCACTTAATTGCACTTAATTCCCCTTGAATACTAATTATAGAATCACTTTATGTATTCTCTTGTAATTGTCCAGTTAGACGTATAAAATTTAACCATATATTTATACGAAAAAGGGGATTAATATGATTGCACAAACATTTTATTTAATTGTTTTAATTATTTGGGTGTCTATGATTGGGTTAACTATTTGGGATAAAGGTTTGACTAATTTTTTTAAATATATATTCACCCCTACAAAAATACCAAGACAAAATAGATTTAAACACCCTTTTTTGTCGTTTTTAGTTATTCAAGAAAAAGAACAAAAATTTTATTTTTATGCAGTAAGTTTTTTAATAGGTACAATTTTTGGTCTAATGTTTTTCCCCAGGTTCTTAATTTTAAGACTACTAACATTTAGCATTGCTTCATTACTGTTTTGTTATAGTTTTTTTTCATACCTAAAATTATTCCCTAAAAAAACAAAACTCTGGCAAATTGAATCGTATTTATTATTACTTATTACTACATTCATTTTTTATCTAATTAATTATATGAATTTGATTACACCACTAATGGAAACAACAGTTATTTTTACATTTATATTAGGTATTATTATCATTACCTTTAGTTCATTCTATTTATTAAAATTACTTTCATACATTGTTCAAAATAATTTTGCACATACTGTACAGGTTATTGCTGAATTTGCATTAAATATTTTCTATGAAGGTTTGCTTGTTGGAACTTCTTTAATAGGCGTTTTAGGAGGTGAATCAAAAGTTACCGAATTTGTCTCTAAGTTACCCAGTGTCCATGTTGTTGATCACTTAGTAGCTATTTCATATTATGGCTTGAGTGATTTTTTTGGAGACCCCATAAATTCTATTCAAAATGTTCAGTCATATCCAACAATAATTTTATATATTCATCTGCTAAGCTTATTATTTGGCGCAAGCTACACGTGGATATTTCTTGCTAACTTAATAAGCATTGATAATAATTAAATGAGTTTTGCAATTATATTAAAAAGTTGATATACTAAACAAAGTTATTTTGGAGAGTTGGCAGAGTGGTAATGCACCGGACTCGAAATCCGGCGAACGCTGTAATGGCGCGCGCAGGTTCAAATCCTGTACTCTCCTTTTTATATCATATTAAACCAAAATAAAAAAACACAAACGCCAGTTTAAAGGCATTTGTGTTTTTTATTTTGTATAAAAAGAGACTATAAAGCATTAAAACATCATATGACTTTGCACATATTTCGCACATTTTTATATACCTAACATTAAAAAAGCTTTAAGTGACTTTCTGAATTATAAAAAATCAGTATTATACCTGTATCTTGGACCCAAACTGATGTATATATAATTAATATTTCGCAAACAACCGTCTGTTCTTGGTAAAAGGAAGATAATATTCAAAAGCTCGTAGCTTAATTTAAAAATAAAAAGCTCTAGTATTGGACGAAAATCCAATACTAGAGCCTCATTTTATAAAATTATACAACAATAGCTATCATAAAGCTGTAATCATGAATTTAATAGTTCATTAAACTGAATATATCATAGTCTTTTATTTTTTGACGGCCCTTTAAATCATCTAATTCAATAAAAAAGGCAGTCCCTACAACAATACCACCTAATTGTTCAACTAATTCTATCGTCGCTGCAATCGTACCACCAGTTGCTAATAAATCATCTGTTACTAAAACCCTCTGTCCAGGTTGTACCGCATCCTTATGCATATATAGTGCAGATTCTCCGTACTCCAATGCATACTTGGCCTCAACGGTTTCTCGAGGTAACTTACCTTTTTTTCTAGCTGGTGCAAATCCTACACCTAGATCATAGGCCACTGGACATCCAACAATAAACCCTCTAGCTTCAGGGCCAACAATCATCTCAACATTTTTACTCTTGGCATATTCTACAATTTTATTTGTTGCTTCGCGGTATGCTGCTCCGTCTGCCATTAAGGGTGATATATCTCGAAAAACAACACCTTTTTCTGGGTAATCAGGAATTGCAGCAATATACTTTGTTAAATCTAATACCATTAATAAACGCTCCTTTAATCTTCTGTATTCAATTGTTCAAGTATCCACTTTTTAAGATCATTCTCTTTAGAGTAGACTAACTTATCTTCAGCTAATATTCGATTATTTCTTAGCTTATATTCAGAAGTATTTTTAATGTCCATTTTATTTGTTGTACTTTTTCCAGTCATTAATCCATCTTTTATTTTAACAAATTCCAACTCTAAAAACACCTTAATCATGAATATTAATAAATTTTTCTTTATTTTTAAAAAATCAGATAAGACGATTAGTTGATTATTAATATCAACATCTTTATGACTCATCACAAATTTATATAACTTTGCATACTGTTCTCTGGATGGCATACCATCTAAATAGGCACTGTTAGTCTTTAAAAATACTGCAATTATTTTCTGACTATCCGATAAACGTAATATTGTAGACATTTGTTCCAACGAGCTTGGGCAATCTACAAATATAATTGTTCTTTGATTATCAAAATCTGATACACTTTTTAGTTGATCAGCCTGCTTAAATATCTGTTTGTCTGATGAAAATTGTTTTACTTGGTCATAATTTTTTTTATTCCAGAATATAAACAAGCCTTCATTTTGAAATAAACTTTTATTCACGTGGTCAGTTCTTTCATCAATAATTACAAGCCCTTCAAATTTAATGTCCTGTACCATTAACTGTAAATTTGTTTTATTCATCCATACATTTTTTTCAATTTCACCGATTAATTTGATCTCATCTAAAGTATTCTTGAAATCATCAACATACTTTGCATTTGAAAATGAAATTCCACTAATTTTTTCTTTCTCACCAACAACTTCAAATTTTAAGTGAGTTCCTGTTTTACCAATAGCCTTAACATTTTGTATTGATTTATATTTAATTTCAAAAATCGGTTTTTCATTGTCTGTACCAAATGGTTTTAATTTTTCAATATCCTTATAAAAATCCAAAGTCAATTGATCTACATTTAGCTTTGCTACAACCACTTTGGCTGGCTTAACGTTCAATTGAATTCCTTGAGATACTGCTTCATTTTCCAAGTCTAATCTAAATCTTTCTAAGTTTTGAATGGGAAATGTTAATCCCACGGCCATATGATGTCCACCAAAATGAGATGTTAATTCTCTATGTTCATTAATTGCGTTATACAAATGAAATGTATCAATACTTCGACCGGATCCTTTTAAATAGCCCTTCTCTGTATCTTGGTTTAAAATAATTGTCGGTTTACCAGTTACTTCAACAACACGACTAGCAACGATACCTAATACACCTTCGTGCCAATTTTCACCTGTTATTACCAGTGTTTTCTTGTACTGATTATACTCTGCTGTAGCCTGTTTCAATGCTAGTTCTAATATATCTGCTACAATTTTTTGACGGCGTACATTTTCAGATTGAACAAAGTTTGCTATTTCCTGTGCTCGTTCATCGTCTAGACTAGTTAACAGTTCAACACCAATATTTGCATCACCTAATCGCCCAATTGCATTTAAACGCGGCGCAATACCAAAACCAATATCTTTTTCATCTACTGTTTCCTGTTTTACATTCGCAACTTCCATTAATGCAATCAATCCTGGCCGGAACGTTTGTTGTAAAACCTTCAGACCGAAACTTACAAGTGAACGATTTTCATCTGTCAGTGATACCAAATCTGCTACTGTACCGATTACCACTAAATCTAGTAATTCTTCTGAAATATCACCTGTTAATGCACTCGCAACTTTAAATGCCACACCAGCACCTGAAAGTTCTCCAAACGGATATTTTCCTTCAGGATGTCGAGGATGAATTATTGCATAAGCCTTTGGTAAAACATCTGGTAATTCATGATGATCGGTTACGATAACATCTATACCTTGAGATTGAGCAAATTCTATTGCTTCATTCCCTGATACACCATTATCAACAGTAATAATCAAATTAGTACCATTGTCTATTATTCTTTTATAAGCATCTACATTAGGTCCGTAACCATCTATAAATCGGTTAGGTATATAAGTTTCCACATCTGCGCCCATATCACTAAGTGTCTCAAACATGATTGAGGTACTCGTTAACCCATCAGCATCATAATCACCATAAACCGTTATTTTTTGATTTTTAACTATTGCTTGTTGAATTCGTTCAATTCCTTTACTCATATCATGCATAAGCATTGGATCGTGAATGTTTTCTGCTCCTACATTTAAAAAATCAGTAATAGCTTTTTCAGATGTAAGTCCGCGGCTCCATAGTAAAGATATCAATGAATGATCTAATTGAATATTTTCAAATATTTCATTAGGTATTTTGTCATTACTTAAATCTAAAAACTTCCAACTATACTTTGATTCAATCATGTTAAACCTCTACTTTACTAACGATTTATATTTTCTGATTTTAACGTTTTAATTTCATTTTGTAGTAATTGAACTTCTTTTCTATTCTGAGTTTTTATTTTATCAATTGAATTTTTCAATGATTCATCAAAATTATTTTTATAGTCATCCAATTGTTGATTTAATTCTTTATTTTCTTTTTTTAATTTTAAAGTTGCACTTGTTGTTAACAGACCTATCAGTAGTGCTCCTGCTAAAATTGAAAATAATAAAATAAGAATCATTGGCATTTTAATTTCTGCAAACCAAAAATTAATTGAAACTTCCTTTACATTTAAAATTGAAAAAATTGCTATTACGATAATAAGTAATAACGCTATGATTGTTCGCCATTGTTTTTTCATATTTTCCCCCACTATTTTTTGTTAAATACTGTACCCGCAAGTAAATCTCCCATTTTAGGGAAAATTGTATATCCCAAATATGCCATTTCCATATAATATGGTAAATTAATTTCGCGTTTATTTGTACTTATGTTTCTTGATATAATCTTTGCAACATGCGCAGGATTTAGCATCATTGATCCAATATTTTTTAAATAGTTGCCCTCTTTATCAGCTATTTTGAAGAAATTAGTATCAATTGGTCCAGGATTAACTGTCATAACTTTAATCCCTAGTGGTTTTAATTCTAATCTCAACGCATTAGAATAACCAAGGACACCATATTTCGTTGCTGAATAAATTGCTGATTTCGGTGTTGCAATTTTCCCAGCAATAGATGCAATATTAATAATAACGCCATATTTTCTATCTGCCATATTTAGCGCAACATTTTGAGTCATGTACATTAGCCCCAAGACGTTTACTCTAAACATTTTTTCAGCAACATCCATATCAAAAGATAACACATTCTCCATCAAACCAAACCCTGCATTATTTATAAGTACTTCAATCGGTCCAATTGAAGATTCAATTTTTTTAACCATTTTTTCAATTTGAATTGGATCAGAAACATCACATTCAATCGCATAAGCCAATCGACCAGATAGACGCTGACAAGCATCTTTAACCTCTGTAAGTTTATCCATTTGTCTAGCGCAAATAACAACAATTGCACCTTTTCTAGCAACCTCATATGCCAGTTCCTTACCTAAACCACTTGAACCACCACTAATTAGAACGATTCTATTACGTAAATCTTTTAACTCTTTATATTGACTAATCATTTACTTTTTCCTTTTGAGAAAACGGCACATTAATTACATCAAAATCTCTAACAACCGTTGTATTTTTAAAGATACTTCTTGCCTCACTCTGTAAAGTAATGGCCATTTTACCAACATATCTTGCGGAAATATGTGTCAATAATAACATTTTCACGTTTGATTTTTTAGCGATTTCTGCAGCCTGAGCACTAGTTGTATGATAATAATTCCTTGCCATTTTTGATTCAGCTTTTTCAAATGTACTCTCATGAACCAGAACATTTGCATTTTCAGCTAATGTATAACTATTTTTTGTTTTTCTTGTATCGCCCAAAATTGTGACAATACGCCCTTTTTTAGTTTCTCCCAAAAAATCATTTCCATTTAATTTTGTGCCGTCTTCTAATTGAACTATTTTACCGGCTTTTAATTCTCCATAAATTGGACCAGACGGAATATTTAATTCTTTAAGTTTATCTATTTGTAATTCGCCTGCATAATCATGTTCCACAATTCGATAACCCACGCTTATAATACGATGATCTAAGTAATCAAAATATACTTTAAAAGTGCTATCTTCAAATATTAATCCAGGTTTATCAAGTTCTACAAATTTAATTGTATATGACAACTTCGTTTCAGAAACTTGTAAACTGGTCTTCACAAAATTTTGAATTCCTTTAGGACCAAAAATAGTTAAAGGTCCATTACCTCCTTGAAATGATCGGCTACTCAAAAGACCTGGCAACCCAAAAATATGATCTCCGTGTAAATGTGTAATGAATATTTTTTCGATTTTCCGAGGTTTTATTGTCGTTTGTAAAATTTGATGTTGTGTTGCTTCACCTACATCAAACAACCAAACACTATTACGTTCATCTAGTAGTTTTAGTGCAATACTGGTTACATTTCTATTTTTTGCAGGTGCTCCTGCTCCTGTACCTAAAAATTCTAATTCCATATTATTAACCTATCCTTACTTATTCATTTGATTTCATTGGTAATGTAACTTCAAAAACGACACCCTTCGGTATCTTATTTCTAACTTCAATTTTACCTTTATGCTCTTCAACGATCCATTTCGCAATTGACAAGCCTAACCCATTACCACCTGTTTTACGATTTCTTGATTTTTCTTCTCTATAAAAGCGTTGGAAGATTATTTTTTTATGTGTATCACTAATATTTTCTCCATCATTAATGACTTGTATCACTAGTTGCTTAGCCGACTCAATAACGATAAACGAAATTTCATTACCCGCTACTGTGTATTTCAATGCATTATCAAGTAAAATGACAATTAATTGATGTATACGGTCTTCGTCTAATTGAATGTACTTACTTGCAATATTTATTTGAAAATAAAATTGTTTATTTTGACTAAGCGCAATATCTGCATAAGGATGAATAATATTCTCAAAGTATTCCTTAGCAAGGACTTTCTTAAAGTTAAACACATTAGCATTAGAATCTGAATTAGCTAACAATAATAGATCTTTTGTTAGATTATTTAATCGTCTAATCTCACTTAATGAAGTTGCAATTGACTCGCTTTCATCGATAATATTTGCATTAGGTTTTGTTAACAAATACTCTAATTTATTTTGTACTATCGTCAATGGTGTTCTAAGCTCATGGGCTGCATTATCGATAAATTCTCTTTGCTTATTCCATGCACTAATCGTTGGTTTAATACTAATAGATGATAAAATAACACTTAAGGCAATCGACAACATTCCAAAAATAAGCAGAGATACAAGTAAAATATTCCTAAAACTAATCAATGAGTTTTGATTAATCTCAATATTTTCAATAATTTGAATATATCGTGCTTTATGCCATTTTTTAACAGCTGAGTCTGGAATTTCCATTAAGTATGACCTAAACGTAGGTCCGTTTTTTTGTTTAATTGTTTTAAATTTGTTTAAATCAGATTTTTTAAATGGTATCTTATTAAAAACGGGGTATCTGGTACCCATTGCATCTTTATTAATTATTTCTCCATTTTGTGACCATAAGATTTGATAGACTTTAAAGTCAGGTGCTTGCTTCAAAAGTGGACTATCATCGATTCTATTTATGGAGACATAATTAGAATCTTTTATTCGTCTAATTTGTTTTTTCATTGATATATCTACATTAACTGTTAAGGTGTCATTAAATGAACTATATACAATTAAACCAAGTGTTACAAAAATAATACTGAAGCTTAAAAGATACATAAAAAATAATTTTATACGCGTATCTCTATTTGCCTTATTTTTCATCAGGTTCAACCAGATAACCAACGTTTCTAATTGTTCGAATCATTTTTTCATGACCAATCTTTTTTAATTTTTTTCTCAGATTACTCATATAAACTTCTACAACCGTAATGCTAGTATCGGACGTAAATCCCCAAACACGGTCAAATATTTGTTCTTTCGTTAAAATAGTATTCTTATTTTCCAGTAAGTATGTTAAAAATTCATACTCTTTACCCTGTAAATTGATAGATTGGCTGCCAGAAATAATTGTTCTGTTATCAGATAAAATCATATCTTGATATTTTAATTCACTATCTATTTCAAATTTCATTGTTCTTTTCAGAAGAGCCTTTATTCTCATTTGTAATTCGTTTAAATTGAATGGCTTAGCTAAATAATCATCCGCCCCTAAATTAAATCCGGTAATTTTATCGTCAACACTATCTTTTGCTGATAAGATTAGCACTGCCGTGTCAATTTTCTTTTCTCGAATTTTTTTTAATACATCAAATCCCGATATTGTAGGAAGCATTAAATCTAAAATAATAATATCATATATATTTTGTGAAGCTTTAAAAAAGCCTTCCTCGCCATCGAACGCTTGCTCTAACGTCATAATTTTTGCTGTTGCTTCAACAATATTATCAGAAATAATTGTATCATCTTCAATAATTAATCCTCTTGGCATTTTTTTTCCTCATTCCTTTCATTTTCATTAAAAAAAATGCATAATAATTATATCTTCTACTAAAGGATGGTTAAATATTATGCGAATGATCGATTTAGAATTAGCCACTATTGATTTAAATAAAAATTTTAATTTATATTACACTACTAATAATCTATTTTACCCTATTTCTAAGGTAATTAGTACATCAGAATATTTTATTTTAATTGTTACTCCCTCTGATAAACCCTTGTTACTTCAAGATTTACTTCACGTATCTGAGTTGAAATCACGTCATAATAAGCTGTTTATCCAAACTATTGATAAAAATTTACATTTAATTTTAGGTTATAAAATAGATCATAATAAACTATTTTTAGCTTAAAACTTAAAATAGATCTGTCTTCATTCTACTCTGATGCTATTATATATATCGCATGGAGTATTAATAAAAAATGCTAACTGCTGTTATACAGTTAGCATTAGTGACATTTGTTAATAGATAAAGTTATTCTACATAATTATCCTGTCTTTATAGTATATCTAAAAAATGGAGGTAAAACAAATGAATATTCTATCTACAACAGTAAGTATCGTTGCCCTATTAATTTCACTGTATACCCTGTACATCGTCCTAAAAAGTAATAGATAAATTAAACGCTAATTTTTAACACAATACATTATTCATACAACTACTGGATTAAGTCATCAATTGTCCTATCTTATTCAAAAAAGGACAATATTAGTTTGTTGAAACAAATTTAAAAAACATTATAGAACATAGCTATTTTAAGGGTGTACACTTTCTGGTGTTGGTGAAATAAAATTCATCAACACCAGTTTTTTATTCTGAAAACAAAAAAAGAGGCCACCATGACCTGTACTAGGCCCTGTCAAGTTGACGGATGAAATAATATAAAATTTAATATGTTTCTAAATGGCTTTATCCCAGTATT